>JBKQJQ010000444.1:0-9581 GCA_052147875.1 Solirubrobacteraceae bacterium
TACTCGGGCCGATCGGCAGCTGGCCGACGGTGAACATGACGATCAGCAGCGCCATCGAGTCGAAGATCGAGACGTGCACGCCGATCGCGTGGAGCATCAGCCAGTTGCGCAGCACCTGGGCGCACACCGCCAGTAGGGCGAATGTGATCAGGCGGCCACGGCTCTGCATGCGCAGGATGGCGAGCCCGGCCCCAAGCCCGGTGCGGTGCCGGTCCGAGACGCGTCTCAGCAAAGCGACGAGACCGACCATCAGCATGATGATGATCGCCGGCACCCACAGCGGGACGCCGAGCGGCGCGACCAGGGTGAACGAGAACAGCGCCACGAGCGCCAACTCAACCGTGATGACGGGCACCTCGGCGGCCACCAGCGCCGGCGCCCGCGGCGTCGTCAGCGGCGCGGCCCTACGCACTGACGAGATCCGTACAGCCATCCCAAGCGAGCCGTTGACGATACTCGCGACGCAGCCGAACGCGGCCGAGCGAAACAGCACCCGGCGGCTGACCGTGCCGCCGGCGGCCCGCACGCAGATCGCCCACGCCTCTGTGCGGGTCAGCAGCGCGCCGATCTGGAGCAGAACCGAGAGCCCCACGAGTGTGAGTGGGGCCGTCCGCAGAGCCGCGCTGAACTGCGAACCACGCCCGGCGAGCACGTAGGCCAACAGGGCGGCGACGGCGACGGCTCCGCCGACGCTGACCGCGATCCGGCGACGCATCGAGGAGACGCGAAAGTCAGGCTCGACGCCGTCATCACAAGCGGGGACCGGCGAGTGCAGCTCAAGGGTCACTCGGGGTGGCCTAACGCGGTAGCGGTTCTCAAGATGATGCGGCGACTGAGCGCGTTACGCGTCAGGCCCCTCCTCCCAATTAACGACCGTAGCAGCGGCTGACTAAAGCGCGCCTGTGCCCCATCAGAACGCCTAACACGATCGAAAGGTCCCGCGGGGCGGGGCGCGAGCGTTCTCCCGCCGCGTTCGTCGCGCTGATCGCGACGGTCTAGGCGCCAGCGTCAATGTCGGGCAGTTCACGCGCCCGGCGACGCCAACCGAGATTGCTTCCGCCCGGAGCGCGCAATGCAGCGCTGGCTTCGGCGACGATCTACGGGTGCCGCTGCTTTCGCGGAAGCGCTCCCATCGACGATCCTTTTCGTCTGCCGATCCGTTCGGCCGCCGACAATCGCTCGGGCGACGCCTTGATCGTGCCAGTCGCCGGCGGCTGACGATCGGATCGCCCCACGCAAGCGATCGCCGGCTCGAGTGAGTGCGGGATGATCGCTGCGCGACCATCGCGCGCAGACCCACGGGCAGCGATGGCGGGGGGTCGACGCTTTGCCTGTGGGTGCCAGTGTGCGTCTGGGCACCGAGGACGTCTCGCGTTGCTCGGTAGGCTGCGATCTCCGACTCGAAAGGCTTCTCATGATGTCTCCCGACGCGACTCCCACTCGCGGCCGCAGTCTGCGATCGACCATCTCCTCCGGTGGTGAGTTGCGGTTGGAACTGGCCGAGCGCGATGTTCCCGAGCCTGGCGGCAGTGACGTGGTCGTGGCCGTCGAAGCGTCGCCGATCAACCCCTCGGATCTCGGCGTGCTGCTGGGCGCGGTCGCGTCTGGCACGCTGCGGCGCGACGGGCCGGATCTCGTGGGCGCAGTTCCGGAGGCGGCGTTAGGGCTGTATCGCGACCGGCTGGACAAGCCGCTGCCTGTCGGCAACGAGGGTGCCGGCACCGTTATCGCGGCGGGCCCGGAAGCGGCCACGCTGATCGGCCGTCGCGTCGCGCTGTTCGGCGGGTCGATGTGGGCTGACTACCGCGTAGCTGACGCATCCGCCATCGTGGAACTACCCGACGACGTGAGCACCGCCGAGGGCGCGGCGCTGTTCATCAACCCGCTCACCGCGCTATCGATGGTCGAGACGATGGGCGCCGAGGGCCATAGCGCCCTCGTCCACACCGCCGCCGCCTCCAACCTCGGGCAGATGCTCGCGCGGATCTGCGCCGCCGACGGCATCGGCCTGGTGAACATCGTGCGCCGCGCCGAGCAGGCCCAGGTGCTGCGCGACCTCGGCGCGGTCCATATCGTGGACTCCTCACAGCCGGATTTCGCCAACCACCTCACCGACGCGATCCGCGAGACCGGCGCAACCCTGGCCTTCGACGCCATCGGCGGCGGTTCCCTGGCGGGCGACATCCTCAACGCGATGGAACGCGCGCAGCCGCCGCTCACGTCGTACACGCCCTACGGAACCACGGTCCATAAGCAGGTCTACATCTATGGCTCGCTCGATTTCTCCCCCACCGTCATCGATCGCAAATTTGGACTGGCCTGGAGCGTTGGCGGATACCTCCTGACGGCCGCGCTGGCGCGCCTGGGCGGCGAGGCGATCGGCCGGATGCGCGCCCGCGTCCTGGCCGAGGCAAAGACGACGTTCGCCTCGCGCTACGCGCAGACCATCGGGCTACGCGACGTCCTTCAGCCTGAAGTCCTCGCCGTCTGCGCACGCCGCAGCACTGCGACGAAGTACCTCATCGACCCATCCAGCGACCGTCCAACCTGACTAACTGCCAGCCCCAACAGCAGGCGTTCTGTCTCCCGCTCAACGCAACGGTCCGATAGCCGCACCGAGTTGAGCCGCCGGATTCTGAGCAGCTGCGGTATGCGACACAACGTTCGGAGTTGACGCTCGTGAACCGAGGTGCGTCGGTGCCCAACTTCCTGGCCGGCGGCGGCGCCATCACGATCGCATCGATCACTCACGCTAACGATTCCCGCGCGACCGCTCGGCGACGAGGTGATCGCCGGCCCGGGCGCCGCGGGGCGACTGCTCCGCCATGAAGGCGATCGTCACGTCGGCCGCCTCGCTAACGACTCCCTTGGCGACGACCCGATCGCGCGGCTGGCCGGCGGCGGCGCGACTGCTTGGCCACGAGGGCAGTAGTCGACCTGGCTCGATCCTCACGATCGTTTCGGCCGACGACGCGGTGACGGAGCGTCGTTGCGGACGCGCGGGAATTCGGCCTTGCTCGAGACCGGGTTGTTTTGAGGGGTGAGACCCGGGTCCGGGATCGATCGCTGCTCCGGTACCGTGACTGAAGCGCCGATGGGAGCGTTGCGATGAGCGTCTTTACCGAGGCCGAGCTGCAGTACCTGACCGGCGGGCGCCAGCTAGGCCGGATCGCGAGCGTGGGCGCTGACGGCACGCCTCACGTGGTGCCGGTCGGGTGGATCTACAACGCCGCGCGGGACACGATCGACGTCGGAGGCCGCGAGCTGGAGCGGTCGAAGAAGTTCCGCGACGTCGCGCGCACAGGGCGGGCCGCGATCGTGATCGATGATCTCGAGAGCACCGATCCGTGGCGTCCGCGGGGGATCGAGGTGCGCGGGCGCGCCGAGGTGATCACGATGCCGACGCCGCTGATCCAGATCTACCCCGAGCGGATCGTCAGCTGGGGGTTGGGGCAGAGTCGCAGCGCGCGAACTGTGGCCAGCTAGTTCGTCCAATCACGCGTCACACGGCCGGTTTGGCCGACGCCGCCGTTTGCGCAGAAACCGCGCATCTCACCGACGAGTGCTCTTCCGATTCGCTCCTCCCGAAGCGAGCGGGTCCTTCGGCGACCAGACGATCGCAACGTCGGCGCGCGGCGCACGATCGGTTCGATCCAAGAGCGATCGCCTACGGGACGTTAGGTCTGGTCCCCGGACTCCCCAATCACGAACGCGCGGCACGCAGCCTCGCACCCCGAGCGGGCGGTCTGACAGCTCCTTCGGCTCCGCGACGGGGCGAAGCGGCAATCGTCCCGAGGCTCCCCAAGTGGCGACAAACGAGAAGTCAGCTCTAAGCGCGGCGGGCTTCCGCTTCGACCCAACTGTTAGCGGCGAAGCTGCTAGCACCGGGTGCGCACCGCCTTGGGCGGTCGCGGGGCGACGCTGCGGCTTGGGGGACGGGCGCGCCCGTTGGCCGGCGACCGTCGGGGTGATGCCTATGTTGCCAGACTCGTTGATGGGATGGATCGGATACAGATCTGGGCCGCCGTGCGATGTGTAGGTGAATGGTGAGCTCCGGTCATGCAGGCGATAAGCGCAGCGACGCTGTCCTCCTGCGAGAGGCGGGCCGCGATCCGGCCGCGTTCACAGAGCTGTACACCCGGCACGCCGAGGCGGTCCACGCTTGGTTACGGGCGCGGATCGAGTGGGCAGCCAGCGACCTGACGGCCGAGACGTTCGCCAGGGCGTGGCTCTCGCGGGCGCGGTTTCGCGATGAGCGGGACGGCTCGGCGCTCCCCTGGTTGCTGGGGATCGCGGCCAACCTGCTGGCCGACGCCGCGCGGCACGACCGGATCGAGACCCGGGCCCGTGAGCGGCTCGGGCTGCCGGTCGACCTGGCGCACGAGGATGGCTACACCGAGGTTGAGCAGCGGCTCTCGCCGCGCGCGACGCTGAAGCGGCACCTCGATCAGCTGGCGCCAGGCGAGCGTGACGCGCTGGAGCTGCGGATCGTCAAGGAGTTGTCCTACGAGGAGGTGGCGGAGCGGCTGGAGATCCAGCCCGCCGCCGCTCGTCTGAGGGTGTCGCGCGCGTTGCGACGCCTGGCCGTGTCCGTCCCCAAGGAGAAGGAATCGTGAACGACAAACTGCCCCCCAGTCTGAACCGGTTCGCGGCGGAGCTCGAGCAGGCGATCCGCCGCGAGCTCGGCTCCCGCCGCGACCGCCGGCTCTCCCGCGTCCTGGGCGCCCGGCCGCGGCTGCTCGCCGGCACGACGGTCGGTGCCGCCGGGATCGCCACTGTGCTCGCGCTCGTGTTGAGCGCGGCGGGAAGCTCGCCGGCGTTCGCCGTCTCGCGCAACCGCGACGGCAGCGTGACGGTCAAGATCATGCGGTTCCAGGGCATCGCCGGGGCAAACGCGCGGCTCGCCGCGATGAGCGTCCGGGCGAGGATCGTGCAGGTCGCGGCCGGCTGCGGGGGGCCCGTGACCGCACGGCTGGCGAAGGGGCGTCTCAGCCAAAACACCGTCCTCCGAACCCCGGCCGGCGCGTGGCTCGCGCGGGGGGTGCGATTCGATCCGCGGAGGATTCCGATGCGCCAGACGCTCGTGATCGCGGCGTCGGGCGCCGGCCGCAACGTCAATGCCGTCGCCGCAAGCACCGTTAGCGGAGCGGCTCCAGGATGCTTACCGCCAGCGATCTCAGCGGCGCAGAAGCAGAGCTTCCTCGCAAACGCTCAGTGCATGCGCACCCACGGCGTGCCCAACCTACCCGACCCGACGTTCGGCCCCGGAGGCTTGGGAATCAGTTTCAACGTTCCCGCCGGAAAGTTCGCCCATGAGGCGAAGGCGATACTGCGAGCGAGCAAGGCGTGCGCGAACGTCGGGACGCCACTCCCGTTGGGAGGCCTCGCCGGACCGGCGTGCGGGCAGAATTTCCAGCCCGCTGGGCCCGGTGGGCCCGGGAATAGCGGCAACAGTGGTCACAGCGGCAGCGGTGCCACCGCGACCGGGAGCAGCGGCAACAGTGGCTCGGGCAACAGCGGCAACAGCGGGAACACCGTGGCCTCGGGCCCCGCGCAGGCGGTGGCGAGGTCGGTTCAGGCGCCGGCGCAGTGGATTCAGGCCGGCTGTGCTCCGCCCAAGGGCACCGGCAACAGCGGCAACTCCGGCAACAGCGGCTCCGGTAACAGCGGCTCGGGTAATAGCGGCTCGGGTAACAGCGGTAACAGCTGAGTCACCGCCACGTGAGGCGGTCCGCCGCGTACCGCGGCGGGCCGCCGGCAGTATCCGCCGGCTGGTGGCCGGGCGTGGCGCCTGGCTGCTGGTTGGCGCCGCGGTCGTCTGGAACCTGGTCAGCCTCCGGGCGGAGACGCTCCCGGTCGCCTATCTCGACGACAGCTCGGTCCACGAGCAGATGGTGCGGTTCGCGACCGAGCTGCTGCGCGCCGGCCATCTGCCTCTGACCAGCTGGTTCCCGTACCTGGGGGAGGGATCGCCGCAGTTCCTGCACTACCAGAGCCTCCCGGCGATCATCACCGGCGCGGCGGGGCTCGTGGTCGGACCCGATTTTGCGTTTCGATGGTCGCTGTTCCTGCTCCTGTCGCTGTGGCCGGTCAGCGTCTATCTCGGGGGCCGGCTGCTCGAGCTCGGCCGATTGGGAGCCGGCTGTGCCGCGGCGATGGCCCCGTTCGTGTTCAGCGCCACCGGGATCGGCTACGAGCAGCACGCCTACGTGTGGGCCGGGTTCGGGGTATGGACACAGCTGTGGGCGTCGATGACGCTGCCACTGGCCTGGGGCCTCAGCTGGCGGGCGATCCGCCAGGGACGGGGGTTCCTCGCGGCGGTGGCGGCGGTCGCGGTGACCACGGCGCTTCACTACGAGACCGGATACCTGGCCCTGCTCTCGCTGCTCGTGCTGCCGCTGGTGGCCGGCCGGCCGCTGCTCGCGCGACTACGCCGCGCGGCGGTGCTCGGCGTCGGCGCGCTGCTGGCGGTGGCTTGGGTGATCGTGCCGCTGCTCGTCGAGCGCGACTGGGCGGCGCGCAACGAGCCACTGCAAGGCACCGGGCTGGTCAACGGTTACGGCGCAGGCAAGGTGTTGGGCTGGCTGGTCAGCGGCCAGCTGCTCGACCACGGCCGGATGCCGGTGATCACCCTGCTCGCGGCCGTTGGGCTCGCCCTGGCGTTCGCGCGCTGCCGCCGAAACGCGAACCTGCGGGCGTTGCTCGCGCTGCTCGCGCTGTGCCTGCTGCTGTCGTTCGGGCGCGCCACGTTCGGCTCGCTCGTCTACCTGCTCCCGGGCAGCGCGGACATCTTCTTCCGGCGCTTTGAGATGGGTATCCAGCTCGCCTGCCTGCTGCTGGCCGGCGCTGGCGCGGCGTTGTGCGCCCGGACGCTGTGGCGGGCCGCCGATCGGTGGGCGGTGCGCCACGGGCTCGGCTCGCCGGCGACCGCGCCGAGCGCGCTGGCACTGGCGCCGGTGGGCGCACTGGTCGCGATCGCCGCCGTGCTAACGCCCGCCTGGCTCCAGCTCGGCGCCTACGACCGCCACAACGCGACCGAGATCGCCACGCAGCGCCACGCTGACGTCACCCAGGGGCGCCAGCTCGACCGGCTCGTCGCCGTGATCAAGCGCGATGGCGGCGGGCGCGTGTACGCCGGGATGCCGTCCAACTGGGGCGCCGACTTCACGGTCGGCCAGGTGCCCGTGTTCAAGTACCTGGAACAACAAGACGTCGACGAGGTCGGCTACACGCTGCGCACCGCCTCGCTGATGACCGACCCCGAGTACCACTTCGACGAGGACGACCGCGCCGACTACCGTCTGTTCGCGATCCGCTACGTGATCATGCCGACCGGCCACCGCCCGCCGGTTCGCGCGCACCTGTTGATGCGAGCGGGCGCCTACTCGCTCTGGACGACTGCGATCCGCGGATACCTGCAGGTCGGCAGGATCGTCGGGACCTATGCGGCGAACAGAGGCGATCTGGGTGCACGCAGCGTTGCGCTACTGCGCTCCAGGCTGGCATCCCACGGCGACTACCTGCGGATCGCCTACGACCACCCCGGGCGCCCGGAGCGACCGCCGGTCGTGGCCGGTGGCGGGCCACAAGGAACCATCGTGCACGAGCGCGACGACCTCCCGCGCGGGACCGTCGCCGCCACCGTCCACCTCGACCAGCCAAGCGTCGTCGTCCTGAGCGCCTCCTACGACCCCGGCTGGACCGCCACCGTCGATGGACACCGCCAGACAACCGAGATGGTCGCACCGGCGCTCGTCGCCACCCGCGTCTCCGCCGGCACCCACTCAGTCAGCTTCCGCTACACAGGCTACGGCGGCTATCCGCAGCTGCTGACGCTGGCGGCGTTCACGCTACTGATGATCGCCGCCGGCGAGCGGCTCACGCGGCGGCAACACTTCGACGCATCGTCGCCGGGTTGAGCGCTCTCGGTGGCTGGTCCTCGAGCCCGAGCCGAGGCTGAGTTCCGCGCCGAGACCGAAGCGGGTGCCACGCTCGCACTGGTCGCACACCCGGATCTCGCCAAACCCCCGCGTCGGTGCTTGCACGCTCGCTGCTAGCGGTCGGGACGATCCAGAAGTCCAGACGAAGTCCGCCGCGCTTCTGGATCCACGAACATGGGGCACTCTCGGCTATGCCCGACATCGCGCGTGAGACGACTGCTTCCGGCTGAACCCAGCCACGAGCTCGGATCGGAGCGGTCGCCCGACCACCGGCAAGGAGACGCTCCGCCGCGTGCCTCGCCTCGTCGCAGTAAGCGTTGGTCCGTGAGACGGCGATAGCGGAGGATCGGGCCGCGGCCCGCGTTCCGCTGGTCGATCTGCATCCGCGACGCGGATCTGCCTTCGGCGTTCGGCGCGAAGGACGACTCTGATGGGCACTCCAAGTTAGCTGCGCCGCGGGAAGAGGGTGCCGGTTTGTTGAACGCTAAGGCGCTTGACGAAGACTGGATCGCCCGGAGCTGTCGATCGTCTTGGCGTCGATGTCTGGCGGGTGGCCGGCGATCCGAGGCTCCTCCGCGAGCGCATGGCCCGATTGGCTATCGCAGCATCCGCGGCAGGCCGAACTGCGGAAAGACGCTGCTATCGGCGAACCACGTCATCGCGGAGATCTGATCACCCGCAAGGGTCAGCACAAATAGTCCGTACGCACGCGCCACGCCGGCGTCGGACACCGACACATAGCCCCCGAACGCCGGCTGTCCATTGGCGCGCGTCGCCACCAACCGCAGCGCGCCGCGGGCCGCGGCAGACCCGTCCAGGAACGCGGTGATTGCCCTGTGTCCCTGGTAGGTGTGCGGGAGGGGTGGCATCGTGACCCACGCGTCGTCGGTCAGGAGGGCGACTATGCCGTCGATGTCGCCGCTCTCGACCGTTTCGGCGAAGCGGCCGATGATGTCGCGCTCGACCTTGGAGTTCGGGAGCGGCGCTCGTTCGCGTCCGGTGGCCGGCAAGCGAGATTCGAACGCCGCGCGGGCCCGCCGCAGCAGGCTGTTGACCGACGCCTGGCTGGTCTCGAACATCTCGGAGACCTCACCGGCGCGGAAGCCGAGCACGTCGCGCAGCACGAGCACCGCTCGCTGCTGTGCCGGGAGGTGCTGAAGGCCGACGATGAACGCCAGCTCGATCGCCTCCTTGGTCTCGTAGCGCGCCTCCGGCCCGGGCGCCTCGTCCGGGATCCCCTCGAGCAGAACGTCAGGGTAGGGCTCAAGCCAGACCGGCTCGCTCCAGCTTGTCGGCTCAGGCATCTGAGTCATCCGCTCCTCTTCGGGACGGCGCCGGCTCGCCCGGAGGGCATCCAGCGAGCGGTTGGTGGCGATCCGGTACAGCCAGGCACGGACCGACGCGCGTCCCTCGAACTGGCCGAGCCCGCGCCACGCCGCCAGCAGCGTCTCTTGGAGCAGGTCCTCGGCGTCCTGCGTCGAGCCGACGATCCGGTAGATGTGCAGCTGTAGCTCGCGCCGGTAGCGGTCGGTCAGTTCGCGGAACGCGTCCTCGTCGCCGGCACGCGCACGGCCCAGGGTCTGTTCGGTCACGTTGGCATCCTCGCACCAACTCTTCCTTTCACGGGCATCACGACTAATG
>JBKQJQ010000445.1:0-3259 GCA_052147875.1 Solirubrobacteraceae bacterium
CGGTAGTCGTAGCGTGAATCGGGCGCCACCCGTCGGGGACGAGTCACACGTGATCATGCCGCCGTGTGATTCGATCGTCCGGCGGACGATCGCGAGCCCGAGGCCCGTGCCACCGCGCGCGCTTCGCGGAAGGCGGACGAACGGTTCGAAGATCCGTTCGCGTTGATCGGCGGGCACCCCGGGCCCGTTATCGGTCACCGACATGCTTGGACCGTTCGCCGTCTGCGCGACTTCGACCACGACCGTATCGGCGACGGCGACCGCGTTGTCGAGCAGGTTGCGGACCGCGCGAAGTAGCGCGTCGCGGTCACCGGTGGCCGGAGCGGGACCGTTGGTGACCAGCTCGACGCGTGCCGCTGGATAAGTGGTGCGTGTGGCGGCGACTGCGGCCGATGCGAGGTCGGCGAGGTCAACCGGTTCTTGGTGCGGTCGTTCGCGAGCGTCGAGCCGCGCGAGGTTTAGGAGGTCGTCGATCAGGCGCCCGAGGCGACGGATGTCACGGGCGAGCTGGGCTTCGATGGCGTCGCGCGCCGGGCGCGCCGGCTGATCTCGCAAGAGCCGTTCGGCGGTCGCCTGAAGCGCAGCGACCGGCGTGCGGAGCTCGTGTGAGGCGTCGGCCAAAAACGTCCGCATAGCCGCCTCCGATGCCCGCGCCTCAATGACGGCGCGATCGAGTAGCACCAGTACGCGCGCGAGCGCCACCAGCAGCGCCAGCGCGATCACGCCGCCGATCGCTTCAGTGATCTCAAGGCTGCGGACCTGCCGGTCGATCCCGGCACGGCTGCCGGTCAGGGTCGCGGGCAGGTTACGGCCGTCGACCGGGATCAGCTCGTGCACGGTCAGCAGCGCTTCGCCCGGGGTGGCGGGAAGGGTCCCGCCCGGAGCGGTTAGCGGGGCGAGTTCGACCGAGATGCCCTCCGCGCTGAGCGAGCCGATCACCGCCTTGAAGGCCGCCGGCGTCAGTGCCAGGCGGAGGGCGGCTGCCCCAGATGTGAGGTTCGTACGAAGGCGCTGCTCGAGCCCATCGCGGTAGCGCACCGTGATCAGCACGACGAGTGTTGCGAGCACGGCGACGATCGCGAGTATCGAGGCGATGATCAGCCGCGTCCGCGCGGGTCGCCGGCTGCTCACGGCGAGAACCGGTAGCCGATCCCGCGGACCGTGTGGATCAGGCGGGGGCCATTGGCCTCCAGCTTTCGGCGAAGCGCGCTGATGTGAACCTCCACAAGGTTGTGGTCGTACGCGTCATAGCCCCACACCTGGGTCAGCAGCTGGTCCTTGGACAGCGCCTGCCCGCGGTGACGCATCAGAAACGCGAGCAGTCGAAGCTCAGTCGAGGTCAGCGCGAGCTCCCGACCGGCCCGTGCGGCGAACCCATGTTGTTCATCGACAAGTAGCCGCTCGACCTCCAGGACCTGCGGGATTGCGCCTAACCGCCGCAGGACAGCCCGCACGCGCGCCATCAGCTCCTCGAGCGCAAACGGCTTCACCAGGTAATCGTCGGCGCCCAGCTCGAGTCCGGCGACCCGGTCGGCCACGGCGTCGCGGGCTGTGAGAAAAATGATCGGCAGCTCGCGCTGCTGCCGGAGCAACCGCGCCAACTCAAAGCCGTTGCCGCTCGGCAGCAGCACATCGAGGATCGCGAGATCGGGCGCGACAGCGAGCACGTCGCCGGGACTTGGGAGATCGTCGAACGCGGTGGCCGTGAACCGCTCCGCGCGAAGCGCAGCGAGTACGGCATCGCGTACCGGCTGCTGATCCTCGATCACCACCACTCGACCGATCGGCTCGCCCATCGCCTGACGATTGTTCCGGACGCTGGCTGAAGATCGGCTGAAGAACCGCTGGTCTTGAAGGAAGCGCTGCTGCGTGTCTCGGCAGGGCTGCGGGATCGGCTGCGCTGGCAGGGCACACGTTGACTTACAACAGCGCCGGTGTAGCTGGTGCTCTCGGAGGGCAATGCTTCGTTCGAGACGCGATGGCTGATCGCGACGACCTTGACTTCACCTATTCGCTGACGGACCGCATCATCCGGCTCAGCCTGGGTGAGCTCGCTGACTTCAGCGCAGCCAAGTACGACGGCGATTTCTCGCTCGGCCTCGAGCAGGCTCAGCGGCGCAAGCACGAATACGTAGCCGACCAGATCGGGATCGGACCGGGTCGCCGCGTGCTCGATCTGGGCTGCGGGTGGGGAGGGCTGCTCGCTTACATCCGCGAGCGTCGCGGGCTCGGGGTCGGCGTAACGCTGTCCGCGGCGCAGTTCGAGGCCTGCCGGCGCCACGGCCTTGAGGTTCATCTGCTCGACGCGCGTGAGGTCGACCGCGATCGGTTCGGAAGGTTCGATGCCGTCGCGAGTCTCGGCGCCTTCGAGCACTTCTGCACGCCCGACGACTATCTAAACGGACGGCAGGAGCAGATCTACCGTCGCCTGTTCAAGCATGTCTCAAGCGTGCTTCCGCCCGGCGGACGGTTCTATCTGCAGACGATGGTCTTCGGACGCAACATGATCCCGGCCGAGCAGATCAGCATCGACGCGCTGCGAGCGGTTCCGCCGCGCGACACCGACGAGTGGTACCTCGCGCTCCTGGGCCGCCAGTTTCCCGGCTCGTGGCTTCCATCCAGTGCACAGCAGGTCACGATCTGCGCCGAGCCGCGCTTCCGCCTGGTATCTAAGGTCAGCGGCCGGCTGGACTACATCGAGACGATCAGCCAGTGGAACGCGAGGATCGGCGCGCGGAGCTTGAGAAAGACGCTACTCAAATTCGGGCTCCTGCCCCGCTGGCTCACCAGCGCTGACTTCAGGCTCGCGTTCACCTCCGGCGCGAGCGCCAACAAGGTCTGCTTCGAGCGCGAGCTCCTCGACCACTACAGGCTCGTCTTCGAGAAGAGCTAGTGCGACAGCCATCGCCAACACGCTCGCGTCCTCCTGGCGGATCCCTACATCGGCTGGGCGCCCGCGACCCGGACCGGGCGCACTCGTGCCGAGGGCCTGACTCTTACACGAGCATTGCGCGTGAGGCCAGCTCGGTCGTGCGGGCGAGAGCGTCCAGATAGCTGTCCCGGATCGGCCCGCTGTGACGCAGTCCCCAAAGCAGCTTCGCGTGATCCCACGCCACGTCGCGCGCGGTGGCGAGCGACCACATCGCGATCGCCTCGTCGGTCTTGAACGGGGTCACGTCCTCGATGTCGGCGATCAGCCCGGAATCGAACCAGCCGGCGACTTTGGTCTCGACGGTCACGAGCAGGCCATCGACTCGTT
>JBKQJQ010000446.1:0-2974 GCA_052147875.1 Solirubrobacteraceae bacterium
CCCGGTCGCAATCACCTCGCGTCGAGTGTGCTCTATCGAAGTAACGGGTCCGCGTACAACGACACCAAGGTCCGAAACGGCGTCAAGTACCGGTACACAATCGTCGCGACTGACCAGGCGGGCAACAGAAGCACGTACAGCCTTACAGTCGTTCCTGGTCCGCACCTCCTAGCCCCAGCTGCCGGCGCGCACGTCACGACGCCACCGCAACTGCAGTGGACGCCCGTGCGGCACGCTACGTACTACAACGTCCAGGTCTATCGCGGCGACCGCAAACTCCTCAGCATGTGGCCGTCCCACGCCAGGTTGCAGCTGAAGCGGAAGTGGCACTTCGGCGGACATCTCTGGCGATTCAAGCGTGGCAAGTACCGCTGGTACGTATGGCCAGGGTACGGACGTCGATCTGCGGCCCGCTACGGCTCGAGGGTTGGGACCGGGACGTTCGTGGTTAGGTCGGCCAAATCCGCAGCTGCTGCGAACGTGGTGTAGACCGCGATACGGATGCTCGCGCGGGACGCAAGTCGCTGACCCGGCGCGCCCCTTCAGCGGTCTCGCGTCTGCGCACAGCAGCGCCTGGATACCAGGGCAGCTTGTTGGCCGCAATCGACGCGCCGGTCCCGGTCCAACGGGCGACGACCGCCTGGCCGTCGTGGCCGTCAGCGACGTCACGGGTGGCACGCCCGCTCGTCCACGCGTGACTCGGAGCGCTCCGCATCCGTAGACTTGCGCTATGGAGGAGCGCGTGGACGCTCAGTCAGCGCGGCCGCGACGCCGTCGACGGCGACTGCGATTCACAACTCAGGCGACGGCGGGCTCGAGGAGCTCATCGTCCTCGGCCGCGGGGACTTCAGCGCACAACCACTCGCGGCCGTAGGTCCGCATGTCCTCGATCAACGGGACCAGCGCCCGGCCCTTTTCAGTCAGCACGTATTCGACGCGCGGCGGCACCTCGGGGTACGTCTGGCGCTCAACGATGCCCTCCTCTTCGAGGGCGCGCAGCCGCAACGACAGCGTGCGCGGGCTGATCCCGGCCAGCGAGCGCTCAAGCTCGCAAAAACGCGACCGCCCCTCGGCGAGCTCGCGGATCACGAGCAGTGTCCATTTCCCGCATACGATCTCGGCCGTCCGGCAGACCGGACATGTATCTCTGTCAACCATCGTGCGCCCCATTCTAGCGCAATGCTTCACGAACTGAAGCAAGGATCGTCACTCCCTTGACGGCTCCGCTACTCGGTGCTCCGAGCCCACTCGGCCCGACTCAGCGACTCAACCAGTCTCCCAGGGTCACCACCTCGGTCTGCCACGCCCGCCGCCCGGGCCGCCGCGGCCGCGCCCGCCAACCGACCGCTCAGCCCGCCGCCACCGGTGTCGCCGGAGCCGTCACTAAACGCCCGATGACCTCCGGCTGCATATCCATGATTAGCGGGGCCGTCCGAGCCGGGTCCACTGGCAAAGCCGAACCGAACCAGACGGCCACCACGGAGCCAGACGCCACCACAGTTACATTTCGCAGAGCGTGGCCGAGATCCCGACGATCCGCGAGCTCCTCACAACCCGCACCGGGCAGGAGTTGGCGCTCAACGACCGCTACCTCAATCCGCAGATGGGTCGGATCCTGCGCACGCTTGGACTGGACCGGACGTGGGTCGGCGGCGACCGCGCGTACCTGATCGACTCAGAGGGCCGGCGCTACCTAGATCTGATCTCGGGCTACGGAGTGTTCGCGCTGGGTCGAAACCACCCTGACGTGATCGCAGCCGCAGAAGAAGTGCTGGCCGCGGCAACCGCGAACCTGCCCCAGCTCGGCGTAACGCTGCTCAGCGGCGTCCTCGCCGAGCAGCTGCTGCAGCGCGCGCCCGGGAGCGTCGATGCGATGGTGCCGGCCAACACGGGCACTGAGGCGGTCGAGGCCGCGATCAAACTCTCGCGTGCTGCGACCGGGCGCCCGCGCGTCCTGTACGCGGATCACGCCTTCCACGGGCTCACGCTCGGGTCGCTGTCCCTGAACGGCAACGAGGAGTTCCGAGCCGGCTTCGGGCCGTTCCTGCCCGGGTGTGATCCGGTTCCGTTCGGCGACCTCGACGCGCTCGAACGAGAACTGGCGAAGGGGGACGTGGCCGCGCTGGTGCTCGAACCGGTTCAGGGCAAGGGCATCAACCTTCCGCCCGAGGGCTACCTCCAAAGCGCGCAGCACAGCTGCAGAGCAGCAGGGGCACTGTTCGTCTGCGACGAGGTCCAGACCGGCATCGGCCGCACCGGCGCCTTTCTGGCGCTCGAGCATTGGCGGCTCGAGCCGGACATGATCTGCGTCGCCAAGGCACTATCGGGCGGCTTGGTGCCGATCGGTGCAGTGCTCGTCTCAAGGAGCGCGTTCGACAAGGTCTTCTTCGGGATGGAGCGTGCCGTTCGCCACGGGTCGACCTTCGGCGGCAATGACCTCGCGGCCGCCGTCGCGCTTGCCACGCTCCGCGTGCTCGAGCGCGACCGACTGCCAGAGCACGCCGAACAGATGGGGAAGCTGCTGCTCGAGCTGACGCAACCCCTAGCCGACCGCCATGAGATCGTCCGCGACGTCCGTGGCCTTGGCCTGATGTGGGCGATCGAATTCGGACCGCCGTCCGGCGGCGGGAGCCGAACCGTTTTCAACGCGGTCGAGCGCGTCCAGCCGGGCCTGTTCTCGCAGCTGGTCACAGTGCCGCTGTTCCACGAGCACCAGATCCTCGTTCAGGTCGCCGGCCACCGGATGAACGTCGTCAAGGCGCTTCCATCGCTGCTAATCGAGGAGGACGAGGTGCGGCGGTTCGCCGCCGCCCTTGCCGAGGTGGTGGACCGAGCGGAGCGGCTTCCGGGGGCGATGACCCGCTTTGGGCTGCAGATGGCGCGCGGCACCGCGCGCTCGCGCCGCCCCGGGCGCCGCGCACGCGCCTGATGCGGGCGTTGGTCACCGGCGCCTCGGGTTTCATCGGCGGCCACG
>JBKQJQ010000447.1:0-8956 GCA_052147875.1 Solirubrobacteraceae bacterium
GTGATGGTTGCGTCCCGTCAGCAATGCCGCCCTCGTGGGCGAGCACATCGCCGTCACGTGAAAACGGTTATACCGCAACCCCTCGGCAGCCATCCGGTCGTAATTCGGAGTGTCAATCGGACCGCCGAACGTCGCCGGGTTGCCGAACCCCGCGTCATCGATCAGCACCACCAAGACGTTCGGAGCCCCCGCCGGCGGAGTCACGTGCCCGATCTGCTCCCAGCCGGGCTCAGAGCCGGCGAGCGTCTCGTTGGCGACGCCGCTGAACGGCGCACGCCGGATCGGCAGCCTGGTGCGGTCAACCGCCTGGTCACTCATGTGTACTCGCCTTCGTCGTGTCTGCAGGTTGCCAGTCCTGCGGCTCCGGCGAAAGCGCCGAGGCGCTTCGAACATCGCCGAGGACGCGATCCGCCAGCCCGGTCGCGAACGCCCGGGCCTGCTCGAGATAGTCCGGCTTTAGATTGGTCGGGGGGATCTTGATGCCGAGATAGCGCTCGCGGTCAACGCCCGTGCCGAAGTAGCTGAGCAGCGACAAGAGCGACCGAACCTGACCGCCGGCGAACGAGAAGTGGATGCCGTCGACGTATTCGCCGCCCCGCTCGGTGCCCAGCCTCCTCACCGTCCTCAGGTTCAGACCCCAATACCGACGGCACACCACGTACGCGGCGAAGCGCTTGCCTTTCAGCACCCGCCCCGCCGCGTCTGATTTCAGCCAAGAGCGAATCGGCAGGCTCGTCTTCAACCACCATGTCGGCGAGCCGACGACGACGAGATCGTAGTCGCCGGCCTGTGCTCCGTCCGGGATCCGGATTTCCCCGGTCGCCCCGCGCACCTGCGCGGGCAGCATCCCGAAAATGTCGAGATAGGGACGCCGCAACGGGAACCGCGTAAACCGCTCCGCGTAACGCGAATCCGTCAACTCGATGCCGGCCAGTTGGACATCGCAGCCCCGCTCCCGCAGCGGTTCTGCCATCGCCTCGGCCACCTTGAGGCTCTGTTGCGTGTACGTGAAGTAGACAAACAGAACCCGGGTTGTCTTCGCATCCATGCGCCTATACCCCACCCGTGGCGGCGCGTGCCGCGGCGCGGTGGGTAGGGGCGATCAGGGCGCCGATGATCCACAGGATGGGGATCAAGAACCCGATCCAGAACATCCAGTAGTGCCCTTTACGGAACGTCGACAGCCCGAAGTAGATCCAGCACGCTATGTAGACGATGCCAAGCAGAATCCAGAGAATGGTCATGTCGGTCCCTTCGAATTTGCGCCAGGGTCGTAGCTCACCCCGGCTGGTGGTGTGGCCGGCGGCGCATCAGGCTGCGCGTCCTCGGTATCGAGCGGGGTGAGGCTGTGCACGGTCAGTCCAAGGCCGGCGATCCGCTCGAGCAGCCCGTGGAGGTGGGATGGATCGACGATCGGCCCCGTGATCTCCGTCCTGCCATCGCGGGCGGAGAGCGTCATTCCGTCAAACGCGGACGCGTAACGCGGCCCGAGCTCTCCCTCGACGACGACGCGGTAATTGTGCGCTGACATTCGAGGTCAGCATGCCCGACAGTTGCCGCGCTGTGGATGGTTCGGGCCCGGGATCACCCGGGTGATTCGATCCGCTCGAGCAGGCCAAGCGCCTCTGCGCGCGCGACCGCCTCCGAGCGGGATGTCGCGCCGAGCTTGCGGTACAGCTCGCGGATGTGGGTCTTGACGGTGTTCAGCGAGATGTACAGCTGCGCGCCGATCTCCCGCCGCGAGAGACCGGCGGCGAGGCAGCGCAGCACCGCAAGCTCGGCCCCGCTGGGGTCCTCGGCGACGCGTCCGTTTCCGACATTGGCTCTGGCCGCGGTGAGGTCCCGCTCGACGATCGCAGCGATCGCCGGCAGTCGCCCCGGATCGGGAAACTCCCCGATCATCGCGCGCGCACGTTTGAGGTCGCCGGCGGCGGGCCCCAGGCGTGATCGCGCGACCCGGACCTTCGCGAGTATGAGCAGGGCATGCGCATGACCAACGGTGGGCTGGGGCGAGCGTCGCAGTCGCTCGCCGCGTAGCGCCTCGCGCTCGGCCTCGTCGAGTCGTCCAGTGGCGACGCACGCCAGCGCCAGCCCGACGTGCGCCAGCGACGCGACCCAAGAATCCGCCCTGCCAGCGAAGTCGATCGCCTCGCGGGCTGCTCTCTCGGCGCTGTCGCTTCGCCCTTGCTCGGCATCGACCAGCGCAAGTAACCCCAGGCTCCCGACGTAACCATCGGACCCGTCGAGAGCATCGGGTCTTTCGATCGCCTGGACCGCGATCCGCCGCGACTGATCGAGATCACCGGCGAAGAACTGCGCCTGCGACAGGGTCGCCATGGCACCCACGCTCAGGACGTCAGCGCCCGCGCGAGCGGCCGCGACCGCGCGGCGAGCATGCTCGGCGGCGGCGCCCACGTCACCGCGCTCGATCACCTCCGCCCGCGTGAGTTCCACCACCGCCTCGACGTACGGCGACCACGCTTGCGGACGTTCCCAGCGCGAACGTTCTGCGATCGCAAGCAGCCGCTGGATCTCCACCTCAGGACAGGCGAGCAATCCCGCCGCGGCGGCGCCGGCTGCCGGCAGCAGAGGGTGCTCGATCAGCAGCTCGGGAGGCAGCCGCTGCACCCACCCAAGGAACTGTCCGGCCCGCCCGCCTCTGATGAACTCAAGATGGGTCTCGAGCAGCAGCTCGGCCACGGTCTCGGCGTCGCCCGCGGCGGACGCGTACTCGATCGCGTCCTCGATCAGCCGCTCCGCCCGGCACCATTCCGCCGCGCGCCGACGTAACACACGCGCAGCGTCGCGCCCGAGATCGAGCTGCAGGAGCTCGCCGAACAAATGGTGATAGCGGTACCACTGGCCGCGGGCGTCGAGACCGACCAGGAACATGTTCGAGCGGGCGAGACCCGCAAGCACCGCAGCCGAGTCCTCGCGTTCGAGGACCGCGTCGCACAGCTCCGGAGTGAAGCGTCCGAGCACCGAGGTCCGCACCAGGAAGTCCCGGATCTCGGCCGGGAGTGCCGTCAGAACCTCGGCGGTCAGATAGTCGCCGACATGCCGAGCGTTACCGGCGAACGCCCGCACCCCTTCGTCAGGGTCGTCGAGGTCGCGGAGCCACAACGCTGCGAGGTACAGGCCCGCGGGCCAGCCCTCGGTGCGCTGCACGAGCGAATCGACGCTTTCCTCGGACAGCTCGATGCCCTCACGAATGAAGAGTTCCTGGGCCTCATCCACCGTGAAGGCCAGCTCGCGCGCGCGGACCTCGGTGAGCGCCCGCCTCGCGCGCAGTTTCGCGAGCCCGATCGCCGGGTCTGAGCGAGTCGACACGACCAGGCGCACCGTAGCCGGTAGCCATTCGATCGCGTGCCCGATCGAACCTAGCGAAGCCTCGCTTCTCAACACGTGGAGGTCGTCGAGCACGATGGTCACCGGACGCCCGTAGGCCACCAGGCCGTTCATCAGCTCGTCGACAGCAGTCTCGACCTGCACACTCCGGACGCCGAGACACATGAGCGCCCCGCCCCCGACACCCGGACTGAGGCGGTCCACGGCCGTCGCCAAGTGCATCCACAACCGCACCGGATCATCATCAGCGGGGTCAAGCGTCATCCAAATGACGGGCTCCGGGCGCTCGATGCACCACGACCGCACCAGCGTCGTCTTGCCGTAGCCGACCCCCGCGTCGAGCACCGTCAGCGACGAAGCGCCGTGGTCATCGAGCATCTCGAGCAGGCGCGTCCGGCGCAACATCCCCGCGTGCACTCGCGGCAGCATCAGCTTCGGCTCGATCACCCGCAGCCTCTGGGCATCTAGCTCCATGGTCTGGGCACTCACTCGATACCCCAATACGGACGGCCGATTCCCACCTCGGGGATGACCCACACCTCGACACGCCCACCGGTGAACTCGGCCTCGGTCGAGCCACACGCCGCAACGGCGAACCAGCGACCCATCCGCCTGACCACGGCTCGCGCGGGTAGATGAGTGATCTGCGGTCCGTCCAACAGGAAAGCCTTCCCGGCCAAGGAAACCTGCTCGGATGCCTCGAACCCAGCCGTGTGGCCAAAATTTGACCGCGAGCTAGTTCGCCTCTTGAGACGCAACCCCCAGCGCGGTCAATGACCGCCCATCCGGAATCCCGTTTGCGGCGTAGACTAGCGCCCGCCACTTGGGATAGTCAGTAACTCCCGGATAGTGGTCTTGTCTTGGCCCAACGACGCGTTGGCCATGGTTGGCTCAGACTCGCCGCCTGCGTCGAACATCTCACGCACGCGGGCACGTATCGCGCCTTGAGCATCAATCACCCGGGTGAACATCACTCCGGAACGCCGACCGGCGGCGTATTTGCCGTGAAGATCCTAGCGGTCGAGGGATCGGGGCGACGGCGAAGACCCAGCATCGGAGACCCGCATTCCCCCGACGTGGAGCGAAAGTGGCCGAATCCGAAATTGCCGAGCGAATCGATGGACAGCTGGCCGTTGAGGTATGCACACCCAGCCGCCAGCTCGCTAAGGCACGGCGAGAGTATGAGACGGCAAGCGAGCCCCGCGCGCCGCGAGCGCTGGCGCTGTCGATCAGCAGCCCGAGACGGATGCAGACGCGGCCGCCACCACGAGCGCCTGCCGCCGTTCCCCTAGCCGACGATCGGCGGCGGCTGGAGCGTGACCTGCACGACGGGGTCCAGAACGACCTGGTGGCGCTGATCGTCAAGCTGTCGCTCGCACAGGAGGATCCCGAGACCCCACCTGCGCTCGCGGAGTTGCTCGCCGAGCTGGAAGCTCGTGCACAGGCGGCGCTCGACTCGGTGCGCAACATCGCTCGCGGGATCTACCCTTCGCTGCTCGCCGACTTCGGCCTCGCAAAAGCGTTGCGCGCGCAGGCGGCGCGCGCGGCGGTCGACGTGCGGCTGGCAGGCGGCGCACCTCGCGGCACCGAAGCAACCGAGGAGGCCGTCTACTTCGCCTGCTCGGAGGCAATCCAGAACGCCGCGAAATATGCCGGCCGCGGGACCCACGTCACGCTCCAATTGCGCCATCACCAGGGATCGCTGGCCGTGCGCATCGCAGACGACGGTCGCGGCTTTGATCCCGCTCACACCGCCGAGGGCGCCGGCGTGCACAACATCCGCGATCGCATCGAGGACCTCGGCGGCACGTTCGAGGTCGCCTCCAGCCCTGGACACGGCACCGTGGTGACGATCTCGCTGCCGTGGCCGGTGGCCGCCGATCGCCGGCGATGAGCCAGGTCATCCTGCTGTCGCTGACCGCCTCGCTGAACCCGACGCTTGTCGCTGCGACGACAGTGATGTTGTTGCTTCCGAGTCCGTCGAAGCTGATGCTTGGCTATCTGCTGGGCGCGTACATGACGAGCATCACGCTCGGACTCGTGATCGTGTTCTCGCTGTCGAACTCGAGCACCACCAACACGACCGAGAACACGATCAGCCCGGCGGTCGACATCGCCTTGGGGGCGATCGCGCTCGCAGTCTCGTTCGTCCTCTACACGGGGCGCCACGAACGGCTCACCGAGCGCAGGCAGGCACGCAAGGCCGCCAAGCCCGACAAGGGTCCGCCGCGGTGGCAGCAGGAGCTGAGCAAGGGATCCGCGCGGACCACGTTCATCGTCGGCGCGCTGCTCACGCTCCCCGGCGCCTCGTACCTCGCCGGCCTGCGCGACATCCATGACCTGAAGTACTCGACGGCCACGACGGTGCTGATCGTGATCGGCTTCAACGTGGTGATGCTGTGGCTGCTCGAGGTGCCGCTCGCCAGCTTTTTGATCGCCCCCGAGTGGACTCCACGCGCGATCGATCGAGCCAAGGCCTGGGTCAGCCGACACACGCACGTGTTCGCGGTGCGCGGATTCGCCACGGTCGGCGCGCTGCTCGTCGTCAAGGGCTTGATCGGGCTGCTCGGCTGAGGCGTGGGCGCGCATTCGAACAACGTCCTGCTGCCAACCTCGCGGCCGGCGCATGCCGGTTCTTCCGGGCGGCACTCCTCGGCGGCGCCTGCGCAAGACGGTCCGTGCATGCGGGCGACCGCCGGACCTGCAAGCCAGCCTCACGCGTTTCGGGTGCACGCTTGCTTGCGGTCAGTCCCGCGGCAGGCGATCGTTGCCAGGTGAACGCTTTGAACACCAAGCCGTCATACGATCGGGCCGACCGCCGCGTCGACCCCATCGACCGCCGCGGACGGGCGACGCGCAGGCCGTTTCCGCTGTGGGCGCGCTGGAACGACGAGCTCGGTCAACGCTATACGCTCGGGGTCGAAGAGGAGCTCATGCTCCTCCGCCCGGATCGTTGGTCACTCGCTCAGTGCAGCGACGAAGTGCTCGACCGGCTCTCGAACGAGCTGAGGGCGCACGCGTCGCCCGAAACCCATGCGGCGGTCGTGGAGTTGAGGACGGGCATCCACCCGGACGTAGACGGGGTCGTGGCCGAGCTCGCCGGCCTGCGAGACCAGCTCGCGCGCGAACTGGACGCGATGGGACTGAGCGCCGCCGGCGCCGGCACCCATCCCCTAACCGTCAGGGAGGAGACCGAGGTCTCCGGGACAGCGCGCTACCGCGACCTCGGCGACTCGCTCCGCGTACTCGCCCGAAGAGAGCCAACGATGGCCGTCCATGTCCACGTCGGCGTGCCATCCCGCGACGACGCCATCCGTCTCCTAAACGGTCTACGCCACCGGATGCCGATTCTGCTCGCACTTTCGGGCAATTCTCCGTTCTGGCAAGCGCGCGATAGCGGATTCGCGTCAGCCCGGACCTTGATCTTCCAGGCGTTTCCGAGGACCGGGACGCCGCGGCAGTTCGCCGGCTACGGTGACTACGTCGAGGCGGTAGATGCACTAATCGCCTCCGGGGCGGTGCCCGATCCGAGCTTCTTGTGGTGGGACGTCCGGCTGCAGCCGGCGCTCGGCACGGTTGAGGTCCGCGTGATGGACGCTCAGTCAACCGTCCGCGAGGTCGCTCCGCTTGTCGCGCTCATCCAGTCGCTCGCTCGGCTCGAGCTCGAGGGAGAAAAACAACCGCCGACGGCTGGCCCTGAGGTTCTTGCCGAGAACCGCTTCTTGGCCGCCCGCGACGGCATGAACGCGCGGCTGATCGACCCAGTCACCAGGACGCTGGTTCCGGTGCGAGAGACGCTGCACGCCCTGCTGGAAGAGTGTCGTCCGCACGCCCTCGCGCTCGGCTGTGCCGAGGCGCTAGAGCGGGCGCGGTGGCTCGCGGCCGCTACCGGGGCCGATCGTCAGCGCGCTCTGGCGGCCGGGCCCGGAGGCCTCGAACATCTCGTTGCGCGGCTCGCCGAACGGTTCCTCGCGCCGGATTGGCTCGCCGCGACCGCAGGATCAAGCACGTGAACTCCCACGATATCCCGACAGAAAGGAGCCGCAAATGTGCCGCTGGCTCGCATATTCCGGTGCCCCCATCCTGATGAAGGAAGTCCTCTACGGGGGGACCAACTCGCTTGTCGACCAGAGCCTGCACTCGAGGCTCGGGGCCGAGCCCACCAACGGCGACGGGTTCGGCGTCGGCTGGTACGGCGCCCCGGACACGCCGGGGATGTTTCACAGCACCGAACCGGCGTGGAATGACCAGAACCTGCGCGAGCTGGCCGCCCACATCAGCTCGCCGCTGTTCTTTACCCACATCCGGGCGGCGATCGGCAGCGCCGTGCAGCAGACCAACTGCCACCCGTTCCGCCATGACCGCTGGCTGTTCATGCACAACGGCTACATCAACGAGTTCGCCACGATCAAACGCGATCTCGTCCTCGCGGTCGACCCATCGCTGTATCCAGAGATCAAGGGCCAGGCCGACACCGAGGTGCTGTTCTACCTCGCCGTGACCTTCGGCCTCGAGGACGATCCCTTGGCCGCCGTCGAGCAGGCGATCGGGCTCGTCGAAGCGGTTGCCGAGCGCCATGGGGTACCGCACCCGTTCCAGGGCACGGTCGCGACCACGGACGGCGAGACCATCTGGGCGGTTAGATACTCCAGCGAGCGCAACTCCCGGTCGCTGTTCTACACGACCGACGTCCCGACGCTGCGCAAGCTCTATCCCGAGCGGGACGATTTCCGGCAATTCTCAGACGACGCCCGGCTCGTCGTCTCCGAGCCGCTCGGCGACGTCGCGGGCGTCTGGAATGAGGTACCAGAATCCACATGCGGCCGCGTCGGCCCCGGCGGCGACGAGCTACGCGGCTTCAAACCGAAGGCACCGTCAACGTCCGTGGCCGTGGGCGCGTGAGGTAACGTCCGTAGCCAGTGGGCGCATGAGGGTTCCGCCGGCCGTGCGCGCCAACGCATTGCCGCGGGGGCCAGTCCGGCGCTCACGGCCCGGCCGCGGCGAGCTCGGCCGCTGCGGCGAGCACCTCCGCGACCAGTGTCGCGAGATCAGCCTCAGTCGTGCCCGGGTGCAGGATGCAGGCGCGCACGGTTTCGCGTCCCTCGTAGACCGTGCCTGTCACGAACGCCCGCCCCCGCACCTGGACTGCCTCGGGCAGTGAGCGGTTGACGGCTTCGAGCTGCGCGGGCGTGCATCCGGGCGGCCTGGCCCTAAACGCCACGATCGAAGTCTCCGGGACGGCTGCGAGCTCCAGCGATGCCTGTCGCTCGACGAGCAGGGCCAGCTCGCGCGCCAGCGCGTTCGCACGGACGACCTGCTCGACGATGCCGTCGCGACCACGGGCGGCAATCGTCGCCCAGGTCTTCAGGGCGCGGAACGGCCGCGTCTGCTCGGGACCGTACTCAGCGAAGGTGCCGATCTCCTGGCCGGCGTCCTGGCGCAGGTACGCCGGGATGACGCTGAACGCCTCGCGCAGGTCACCAGCACGGCGTACAAGCGCGCAGCCCGCATCGACCGGGACGCCGAGCCACTTGTGAGGGTCAAGCGCCAGCGAGTCCGCTCGCTCCATGCCCCGGTAGCGTGCAGCGATCGCGGGATCGAGCACGCC
>JBKQJQ010000448.1:0-6428 GCA_052147875.1 Solirubrobacteraceae bacterium
GTGGCGGGTGACGAGGCGACGTTCGGGATCACGTGGTACGCCCAGGATGCGTTGGGCGAGGTTGTGTTCTTCGACCCACCGACGGTCGGCAGCCGGGTGACCAAGGACTCGCCGTACACCGAGGTCGAGTCGGTCAAGGCCGTCTCGGACGTGATCGCGCCGCTGTCGGGGGAGATCATCGAGGTCAACGAATCGCTGGCCGATACGCCCGAGGCGATCAACGAGGATCCGTACGGCGACGGCTGGCTGGTCAAGGTCAAGCTGTCTGATCCCTCCGAGCAGGAGGCGCTGCTCGATGCGGCGGCCTACCAGGCGACGCTGCAAGCCGGATGACTCACGCCGCTGACATACAAGCGAGTCTGGACGACGAGCGGAGGCGATCAGCGTGAGCTCGTACACCGCGGTCACTGACTCAGACCGGCGCGAGATGCTCGCGACGATCGGCGTCCAGCGGATCGAGGACCTGTTCGCCGACATCCCGGCCGGCCTGCGTTACGACCAGCCGCTGGCGCTCGGTGACGGCCAGTCCGAGCAGGAGGTGTTCGAGGAGCTGCGGGCGCTGGCGGCACGGAACTCGAGCACCGACGACGAGCTGTCGTTCCTGGGCGCCGGCATGTACGACCACTACATCCCGGCGTTGATCGATTCGATCACCAGCCGCTCGGAGTTCTTGACGCCGTACACGCCGTATCAGCCCGAGGCCTCGCAGGGAGGGCTGCAGGCGATGTTCGAGTACCAGACGGCGATCAGCGAGCTGACCGGGCTGCCGGTTTCCAACGCGTCCGTGTACGAGGGTCCGAGCGCGGTCGCCGCTGCCGGCTATGTCGCCAAGCTGACCAACAACCGCCGCCGGTTCGTCGTCTCGCGCGGCGTTCATCCCCATGCCCGGGAGACGCTCGCGACGCTCGCTCACGGATGGGGGATGGAGCTCGTCGAGGTGCCGCTCGAGCAGGGCGTGACCGCCTTGCCCGAGCTCGACGACGACGTCAGCGCGGTAATCGTTGCCCAGCCGAACTTCCTCGGCGCCGTCGAGGAGCTCGAGGCGATCGCGAGCGCCGCCCATGACGCGGGCGCGCTGTGCATCTGCTCGTGCGACGCGCTGGCGCTGGCGCTGCTGCGCTCGCCAGGTGAGTGCGGCGTCGACATCGCGGTCGGCGAGGGGCAGATGCTCGGCAACCGGCTCGATTTCGGGGGACCCTCGTTCGGTTTCTTCGCCTCAACCGAGGCGCTGATCAGGCGGATGCCCGGCCGGATCGCGGGTGAGACCAGGGACGTCGACGGCAGACGCGGGTTCGTGCTCACGCTCCAGACCCGCGAGCAGCACATCCGGCGCGAGAAGGCGACCTCGAACATCTGCACCGCGCAGGCGCTGAACGCACTGTCGGGCGTGATCTATCTGAGCTGGCTCGGCGCAGCCGGGATCGTCGAGCTCGCGGAGCTGATGATCCAGCGGACCGGGTACGCACGCGAGCAGCTGGCCGAGCTCGACGGCATCAGCCTCGTTCACCAGCAGCCGGTGGTGCGCGAGTTCGCGCTCGCGCTCGAGGCGCCGGTCGAGCGCGTGATCGCCCGCTGCCTCGAGCACGGCATCAACCCCGGCTACCCGCTCGGGCGCGACTACCCGGAGTATGCGGACGGCCTGCTGGTCGCGATCACCGAGCGCCGCACCAGGGCTGAGATCGACCGGCTGGTGGAGGTGCTCGAGGGGGCGGTCACCGCCGAGCGAAGCCGTGACCTGCACGAGGCGCACGCATGATCTCCGCTGCCGACGACGAGCTGACAATCTTCGAGCGCTCGAAGCCCGGGCGGCGGGCGTTCGTCGCGCCGGCGCTCGACGTGCCCGAGCAGCCGCTCGACGAGCTGCTGCCGGCGCGCCTGCGCCGCGCACGCGGCCCGCGGCTGCCCGAGGTCTCAGAGCCTGAGATCGTGCGTCACTACAACCGGCTGTCGAAGCGCAACTTCGACCTCGACACCGGCTTCTACCCGCTCGGTTCGTGCACGATGAAGCACAACCCGAAGCTCCACGAGCGGGTAGCGGCGCTGCCCGGTCACGCCAAGCTGCACCCGTTCCAGCGCCCCGAGCGAGCGCAGGGTGCACTCGAGTTGATGTGGCGGCTGCAGCAGGCGCTGTCGGAGATCGCGGGTCTGCCCCACGTTTCGCTGCAGCCGAGCGCCGGTTCGCACGGCGAGCTCGCCGGCGTGCTGCTGACGCGGGCCTTCCATGAGGACCGCGACGAGCGGCGCAGCAAGGTGCTGACCCCCGATTCAGCGCACGGCACCAACCCCGCGACGGTGACGATGGCCGGCTATGACGTGGTTCACATCGGCACCGATCCAAACGGCAACGTCGACCTCGAAGACCTGCGGTCAAAGGCCGACGAGGACGTCGCCTGCCTGATGCTGACCAACCCCTCGACGCTCGGCCTGTTCGAGCCGCAGATCGAGGAGATCGCGCAGATCGTCCACGACGTCGGCGCGACGCTCTACTACGACGGCGCCAACCTCAACGCGATCATGGGCATCACGCGGCCCGGCGACATGGGCTTCGACATCGTCCACTTCAACCTGCACAAGTCGTTCACCCAACCCCACGGCGGCGGGGGACCGGGCGCCGGACCGATCGCGGTCGCGCAGCGGATCGAGCCGTTTCTGCCGCGCCCCCAGGTCGTGCGGCGCGACGATGGCGCCTACGACCTCGAATACGACCGGCCGAAGTCGATCGGCCGGCTGCGAGGCTTCCAGGGCAATTACGGCGTTTTCGTCCGTTCCTACGCCTACATCCGCTCGCTCGGCGGCGCCGGGCTGCGGGACGTGTCCGAAGTCGCGGTGCTGAACGCCAACTACCTGCTGGCCAAGCTACGCGCCGAGGGGGTGCTCGAGTACCTGCCGGCTGCATACGACCGGATCTGCATGCACGAGTTCGTGCTCTCCGGGGCGCCGATGAAGCGGGAGCTGGAGATCCGGACGCTCGATCTGGCCAAGCGGCTGCTCGACCACGGCGTCCACCCGCCGACGGTCTACTTCCCGCTGCTGGTCGAGGAGGCGCTGCTGGTCGAGCCGACCGAGACCGAGACCAAGGAGACACTCGATCGCTTCGTCGCGGTCCTGGTCGAGATCCTGCGTGAGGCCCGCGAGGACCCGGAGGTGGCTCGCACCGCGCCACACACCACGCCGGTCCGACGCCTCGACGAGGCCGGCGCGGCCCGGCGGCCGGTCGTGCGCCAAGCGCTCTGATGCGGTTCGTGATCTTCGGTGCCGGCGCGATCGGCGGCGTCGTCGGCGCGCGGCTGTCCGAGGCTGGCTTCGACGTCGCGCTGATCGCCCGAGGTGACCACCTGGACGCGATCCGCGAGCGCGGATTGACGCTCGAGACGCCTGTGCAGCGGACGGTGTTCAAGCTGCCATCGGCCGCGGATCCGGCCGCGCTCGGCGTCGGGAGGCACGGCGATGTAGTGCTGTTGGCGACCAAGAGCCAGGACACGGCGGGCGCGCTGGCGTCGCTGCGGGCTTCCGGCGCGTACGACGTGCCGATCGTCTGTCTCCAGAACGGGGTCGAGAACGAGCGCCTTGCGCTGCGCTCGTTCGCGCGCGTCTACGGGGCGGTGGTGATGCTGCCCGCCGCGCACCTCGAGCCCGGCCGGGTCGAGTCCTACGGCTCGCTGATGACCGGGATCATCGACGTCGGCGGCTACCCCGCCGGGACCGACGATTTGTGTCACGAGATCTGCGACGCACTCGCGCAGTCGGATCTGTTGTCCAGCCCGCGGGCAGACGTGATGCGCTTCAAGTACGCGAAGCTGCTGCTCAACCTCGGTAACGCGGTCGACGCACTGTGCGGCCGCGGGGAGCGAAGCGACGAGCTCACCGCGCTTGCACAGGCCGAGGGCCGCGCCGCGCTGACCGCCGCCGGGATCGAGTACGAAGCCGGTGAGGTCGACGACCTCGAGGGACGCTGGGAGCGCATCGGCGTGCGCGAGATCGGCGGTCGCAAGCGCGCCGGTTCGTCGAGCTGGCAGAGCCTCGCGCGCGGCACCGGGGCGATCGAGACCGACTACCTGAACGGCGAGGTCGTTCTGGTCGGCCGGCTGCACGGCGTCCCGACGCCGGTCAACGCGGCGCTCTGCGAGCTGGCCGCCCGCTACGCGTCAAGCGGTGCGCCGCCCGGCGAGCTGTCGGTCGACGAGGTTCTGGCGGTCGCCGCTTGAGCGCCACGACGGATCCCGGGATCGCCGCCGGGGCGGCCGAGATCGCGACGCGCGCCGAGACCGAGCTCGAGCAGCTGGTCGGAATCTCGTCGCCGTCGGGCGACGTCCCCGGCGCCGAGCAGGCGCTCAGGCTGTGCGCCTCGCTGCTGCCCGACGGCGCCGAGACGGAGCGGCCCGAGTGCTCGACGCCGGGCAGTGCTCCGGATCTCGTCGGCCGTCTTCAGGGCGTCGGCGCGAAACGGTTGATGCTGCTCGGGCACGTCGACACCGTGGTCGGGCACGATGCCCACCAACCGCTGCGCCGTGATGGCGATCGGCTCTACGGGACCGGGACGGTCGACATGAAGGGCGGCGTTGTGCTGTCGCTCGGTGTCGCACGGGCTCTGGCGCAGCGCCCGGAGTCGTTCGCGGAGCTGGCGGTGCTGCTGGTCACCGACGAGGAGTGGCGCCTGGCGCCGTTCGTCCACGCGCCGCGGTTTGCCGGCTACGACGCCTGCCTGTGCTTCGAGGGCGGCGAGCGGACGGCCGCCGGCGACGAGGGCGTCGTCGTTCGTCGCAAGGCTGCCGGGACGCTGAGGGTGGTGGCGACCGGCCGCGCCTCGCACTCGGGCAGCGCCCCGGATCACGGCCGCAACGCGCTGCTGGCGCTGGCGACGACCGCGCAGGCGGTCGCCGAGCTGCACGACCCGCGCGGTCCCGAGCAGCTGAGCGCGGTGCCGACCGTTATCCGCTCGGGCGACGCGTTCAACGTTGTGCCGGCGGCGGGCGAGCTGATCTTCGATCTGCGCGCGCGGCGGCTTGAGGCATTCGACGCGGTGCTGACCGCCGTGCCGCCGGAGCTGGATGGCGTCTCGCTCGAGGCGCGGATGGAGCGCAAGTGGCCCGGGATGGATTCCGAGGCGGCCACCGCGGCGCTGATCGAGACGGCGACGGGGCGCCTGGGCCGCCGGATCGAGGGCGTTCCCCGTGGCGGCGCCAGCGATGCGAGCCACTTCGCCGGCACGATCGCGCTGACCGTCGACGGTCTCGGCCCGCGCGGCGGCGGCGCCCACACGCCCGATGAGTACGTGCTGCGCGAATCGCTGCGCGATCGAGCCGAGGTGGCGCTCGCGCTGTCGCTGGCGGCGCTCGCCTAAGAGTTGGATCAGGATCGCGGTCCATCGACCGAGTACGCGGCCGCACCTGCCATCCTGTTGCACATGAGCAGCGGCACCACAGTGCCCACGAAACCGTCCGGCAGGCGTCTGACGCTGAAGGGGCGCGAGTCCACGGAGGGGCTTGCGCTGCTGCTTGGGATCGTGGTCCTGATGTGGGTGATCGAGGTGATCAACTCGCTCGATCACGACGGGCTGGACAACGGCGGCGGCATCTATCCCCGCAACGTCGACCACGTGTGGGCGATCTTCACGGCGCCGTTCCTGCACGTCAGCTACACGCACCTGATCGACAACACGATCCCATTCGTGTTCATGGGTGTGATCATCGCCCTGCGGGGCGCCACGAGGCTCGCGCTCGTGACGCTGATCGTGATCGTCGTCGGGGGCCTCGGTACCTGGCTGGTCGCGCCCGCCGGCACCGTCACGGTCGGTGCCAGCGGGGTCGTGTTCGGCTACGCCACGTATCTGTTCGCGCGCGGAGTGTTCAACCGCAGCGTGCTCGAGATCGCGATCGGGATCCTTGTCGGGGTGGTCTGGGGAGGCGCGCTGCTCGCCAGCGTCGTGCCCCATCAGGGCATCTCCTGGCAGGGGCACGTGTGCGGCGCGATCGGCGGCGTGGTCGCCGCGTGGCTGCTGGCGCGCCCGCGCGATCCGGCCGGGAAGAGCTCGGAGAGCGACCCGCTTGCGCGGGCACTCTCCTCGTAGCGTCGGCCAGTAGCCTCCACGAAGTGAGGATCTTTTCCGGCATCCAGCCGACCGGTCGCAAGCACCTGGGCAACTACATCGGCGCGATCGCCCAGTACGTCGCCGGCCAGGACCGCGGCGAGGCGATCTACTGCATCGTCGACCTGCACGCGATCACGGTCCCCTACGAGCCGGCCGCGCTACGCGAGTCCGTCTACGACACGGCCGCGATCCTGCTGGCCGCGGGGCTCGATACCGAGCGCTGCATCTTCTTTCGCCAGAGCGATGTCCAGGAGCACACCGAACTCTGCTGGCTGCTGTCGAGCGTGACGGCGTACGGCGAGCTGAACCGGATGACCCAGTTCAAGGAGAAGTCGGCCGC
>JBKQJQ010000449.1:0-3317 GCA_052147875.1 Solirubrobacteraceae bacterium
AGGACTCCAAGATGTTCCGTTTCAAGCTTCGCCCGGCGCTCGTCGCGCTCACCGCGATCGCCGCGCTCGCCCTGCCCGCCAGCGCGCTCGCTACCAACGTCACGACCTGGCAGATCGTTCAACAAAATGACCCTGCGGCGTACACCACCGACCAGGCACCGGATGCAGGCGTTCTGACTCAACTAGTCGCCCCGCCGATCGACGGCGCTAGCGGGCCCTACGGCGCGGAGCAGAGCCCCTATCCTTTTTCGCTCATATACGGTCAGCAGACCTTCGGGGTCGACCTAACGTACGCGCCCTTCTCCGGGCCCTCCGCGTCCTCCCCCAACTACGAGTGGGAGTTCGTCAGGCAACCGGGCCACTATGTGACGCAGCAAATCGCTGCCACCGACGAGGTCGCTCTCTATAACACGGCGAGTCACCAGTACCTCGCCCGAGCTTGCCCCAGCGGTGACGGCTGCATCGGAGCTCCGGTTGAAACCTTCGGCATCAACCTGTATTTCTCGACGACTCCCAGCTACGAGTGGCAGGTCTTCAAGGGCGGCAACCCCTCGACGCCCTCCTACGCGGACGTTTACGACTCGGCCGAGCAGGCCTACATGATCCCCTGGCCGAGTCTCCTCTCGGTTGACCTGGGCTGGATTCACGCCCCGTTTGCAACCGGCCCCGACTACATCCCCCCCACACTGCCATTGCCGACGACGACAGTGCATCCTGTGAGCGGGTCCCCGCTGCAGGCGAAAGCATCCTGACCAGCTAGACGCGGCGGCAACTCCCGATATCACCGCACGAATGCGCAGAGAGCCCCCGCTACCAACGGGGGCTCTCAGCATTCCCAGCCCGACTAGCCGACCACGCCGAAAGTCGGACACCCTCGAGCACAGATTGGGGGAGAATTGGTGCCGGTGCCGAGCCTTTCTGTGACACGCGAGGAGACCTCGCCTTCGCTTGCGGCGATCGTCGCGCAGGTCGATCCGGCGCTGCCGGCCTATCGCCACCAGACTTCGCCGGACGGGATGATGACGATCGTGTTCACCGACATCGAGGGATCCACCGAGCTGATGGAGCGGCTCGGTGAGGAGGCTTGGCTCAAGTTGATGCTGGACCATCACAAGCTCGTATGCCGCGTGGTCGCTAAGTGCGGCGGAGACGTCGTCAGTTCGCAAGGTGACGGGTTCATGCTCGTTTTCAGGAGCGCCGGCTCCGCGCTGTCATGCGCCGTCGAGTTGCAGCATGCCGTGACGCGGTTTAGCGCGGCCGATCACACCCGATCGCTGCGGGTGCGGATCGGGATGCATACCGGGAACATCCTCCAGGTAGAGGAGGACTTCTTCGGCAGGGCGGTGGTGCTGGCTGCGCGGATAACCGGCCGAGCGCAAGGAGGCGAGGTACTCGTATCAGCCGCATCCAAGAAATACACCGAGCGTCTGGGACGATGGAATTACGGTCCGCCGATGTCGCTGAGCCTCAAAGGGCTCACCAGTCCTGAGTGGGTGTACTCGCTCGACTGGCGAGCCGCACATATGCCGTCTTAGCGCCGCGGCTTCAGCTCAGGCTCGAGATTCCGATCAGCGCGGCGACCATGCCCGCCGCGACGATCAGTAGTCCCGCGACCGCGATCGCCCAGCGAACCCTGTCGTGGAGCGTGGACGCGGCGCCCTCCCCGGTCAGCGCCGAGGCACCATCGGTGGGCGCCTGAGGCTCGCCAGCCGGCGCCCGCGGAGGCGGTGCAGGCGCCGCTTCCCCGGTGGCGACCATCGACCAAGGCCTCGCCGTTCGCAAACCGCCGGCCGCCACCAGCGCAGCCCTCCCAAGATCGCCCGCGGATGGGTAGCGTTCACCGCGATCTGTGGCCATGGCGCGGCGAACTACCTCGTCGAACTCGCGGGGCAGCTCGGGGCGGAGGTCGAGCACGGACGGCCGTGGCGCCTCGAGGTGCGCAAGCGCCTGCGGGCCTCCGCTCCAGTCTGCGAATGGTGGCTGCCCAATCAGAGTCTCGAACAGCAGGCAGCCCAGCGCATAGACGTCTGCCCGAGCGTCGACCGGCTCGTTCAAGACCTGCTCGGGCGCGACGTACGCGGCGCGCGCGACGATCGTTCCGTGGCGCGTCAGCGCTTCGCCGGAGTCGGCCCTCTTCGCCAGGCCAAAGTCGGTCAGGTACACATGGTCCCTGCGCGCGAGCAGCACGTTCGAAGGCTTGACGTCGCGGTGCAGCATCCCGCGCGCGTGGGCGGCATCGAGCGCGGCACCGACCTGTTGCACGATGCGCCCGGCCCGAAGCGGATCGAGAGCGCCTTCAGCTGCGATCAGCGCGCGCAGGTCGGTGCCCTCCACGAGACGCATCATGATGTAGAGCACCCGGTCCTGTTCGCCCGCGTCGAACACCGGGATCACGTTCGGATGGTCGATCGCCGCGGTGATCCGTGACTCTCGGCGAAAGCGCTCGCGGAAGCGTTCGTCGGTCGAATACTCGGGGCGGATCAGCTTCAGCGCCACCGGGCGCTGAAGCGCGAGCTCGTCAGCTCGATATACGACTCCCATGTCGCCCTGGCTGATCACCTCCTCGATCCGGCACCCCGCGAACACCGCATCCAGCGGCAGCGTCGGCATCAGCGGCTCGGCAGGCGTAGCCCGAGCAGGCGGCGTCGCCGGAGCCGACGCCTTCGCGGGCGCTTGCGGGACCACGCGGGCCGCCGGGCTTCGGTCCGGCTCGACGAGCTGCAGGGTCGTCGTGCCGACCTGCAGCGAGTCGCCCACTTCCAGCGCTCGCCGCTCTCGCAGCCGTTCGCCATTGAGGAAGGTGCCATTGGCCGACCCAAGGTCCTCGACTGTCACCTGCCCACTGCGGTCGATCGCGATCCTGGCATGCCTGCGCGAGAGCTCGGGATCGCCCGCGAGGCTTCCCTCGCCGTCAACCGCGCGCCCGATAAGGAGCTCTTTGCCGAGAACGAGCTCGAGGCCGCGCGCCGCCCCGCCGGTGACCACGAACACAGCCGCCGCCACCGGGGTCGCGTCCGCGGACTCGACCTCAGCCCCCTCCGCGGGCTCCATCTGCTCCTCGGCCCGGTCGGGCGATCCGGGGGTGACCTCTAGAACGGTCCTGCCGATCCTGATCACGTCGCCGACCGCGAGCGTCAACGGGGCCTCGATTCGGTTGCCGTTGACGAACGTCCCGTTGGCCGAGCCCAGATCTTCGATCGTCAGCTTTCGATCGGCGCCGTGCGAGAGGCGGGCGTGGCGGCGCGAGAGCTCCGGATCACCGCCGAGCCTGCCCTCGTCGCAAGGCGCGAGCCGCCCAAGAACGAGCTCTGTTCCCA
>JBKQJQ010000450.1:0-8087 GCA_052147875.1 Solirubrobacteraceae bacterium
CCGGGCGGCACGCGAGCGTGCTGGAGGCGCGCGAGGGCGACGGGTCTTTCGTCGCGCTCAAGGTCGCGACGACCGGGCTCGGAGCGCAACTCGTCGCCCGCGACGGACGCATGCTCGATGCGCTCGGGTCATGTGAGGTACCCGCGCCGCGGCTCGTCGAGGTTGGCCGTATCGGCGATCGCCCGTACTGCGCCAGCCCTTGGACGTCTGGGGTCGAGGCCCGCATCGCCGCCGCGGAGGCCCGCGAGGGCGGCTCCAGCGCGCAGTCGCTCGAGCTCTGCCGCCGCGTCGCGCGCGCCTACGTCGCGCTTCATGGGCGCGGCATCCTCCACGGCCACGTCCACCCGCGCCACGTGCTCGTTGACGTCGACGGCGCCGTCGGCCTGGTCGACCTCTCGCTCGCGGCAACCGCCGCGGACGCCCCGCCGGCCTCCCTGCTCGGCTCGCGCTTCAACTCCCTGAGCGCGCCCGAGACCGCCCGCGCCGTGCTTGCGGGCGAGGCGCCGCAGCTGACCCCCGCCGCGGAGCAGTACTCGCTTGCCGCGCTGCTCTATCTGCTGTTCACGGGCCGTATGTACGCGCGCCTGCGGCTCAAGCGCCAGGAGTTGGCGCATGACATCATCGATCTCGCGCCGCTCGCGTTCGGGGCTCACGGCCTCCCGGGGTGCCCTGCGCTCGAGGCGGTCGTGGGCCGCGCCCTCGCCAAGGATCCAAAGCAGCGCTACGCATCGCTCGGCGCGTTCGCGAGCGAACTCGACGCGCTCGAAGACGCGACGAAGGAGCCGCAAGGCGCGACGACGCGGCCGATCTCGATCAAGCCCCCGCTCGCACGCATGCTCGAGACGTTCTGGCGCGAGACCGCCTCCGGCCCCCCCGAGACACTCGCGCCGCCTAGATGCTCGGTCAACCTCGGCGCCGCGGGGGTCGCGTTCGCGCTCGCGCGGCTCGGCAGGGTCACCGGAGATCCCCGCGCGTTCGAGCTCGGCGAGCGCTGGCTCGCCTACGCCGAACGGCATTGCTTCGAAACGGTCGCATTCGACGATGGCGATCAGCTGACGCCAGACAGGATCGGCGTGATCTCGCCGTTTCACACCCTCAGTGGCCTCGCCGCCGTCCGCGCCGTGCTCGCCGACGCAACAGGCGACATCGCGCGCCAGCAGTCGGCCCTCGACGATTACCGGCTCGCGACCGCGGGCGAGTGCCGGAATCTCGACCTGACGCTCGGGCGCTCGTCGGTGCTGCTCGTGGCAGCGATCCTGTACGCGCGCGCCGACCCGCACTGGCCGGCCGCGCAGCGGCTGCGGACCGATGGCGAGCGCCTGTGCCGCGGGATCTGGCGCGATCTCGCGCAGACGGCCATGCCCTACAACGGGATCGCCCACGGTTGGGCGGGCGTTGCCTACGCGAGCATGATCTGGGCGGCAGCCTGCGGCGTCGAGCCGCCGGCCGAGGTTCGCGCGGTCCTCGAAATGCTCGCGGCCGCAGCCGAACCGCACGGCCGGGGCGCTCGCTGGCCCGTCACGCCGCTCGGGGGACCTGCGGGCGACCAGCACTGGCCCGGCTGGTGCCACGGCAACGCCGGCTATGTGTTTCTCTGGAACCTCGCTTACGCGAGCTACCGCGACGACGCGTACGCGCTGCTCGCCGAGCGGGCGGCGCAGCTGCTCGACGCGGGGGTCGGCGTCAGCAGCCTGTGCTGCGGAAGCGCCGGTATCGCCTATGCCGCGCTCAGCCAATACCGAGCCACGCGCGACGAGCGCTGGCGCGCAGGAGCGCTGCGGATCGCCGAGCACTCGGCCGAGCACGACGCCATCGCAGGGGACGCAGCCTCGCCGCTCAGCCTCTACAAGGGCTACGCGGGGTTGGCGCTACTCGCCGCCGAGCTCGAGCGCCCCGAGCGCGCGGCGATGCCGCTGTTCGAGCCCGAGCCACCCGTAGTCCAATCATAGGGCGGTGCCCTCGCGAAATTGGGGTGGGTGTGACCGATGCGCGGCGAGCGCACGCGGCTTATGTTCTCACTGGACGCGAGCGAAACCAGGAGGTGAATAGACATGACGGACGAAGAGCGCCGGCAGGAAGGCGCCGAGGAACCGATCGAGGACCTCGAGGCCCCGGCGAGAGCGCAGCAAGACGTTACGGGTGGAGCCGCCTGTTACGACCCCAGTTGTAAAGACGCCAACAGCAACGTCATGCAGGTGTGCCTAGCCAACACTCCCAGCTGTAAGACAACCACGTCGCAGGGTTGCATGGATGGCCACCCGGGCTCGGACGTGATCGTCATTGGGGCACTGTAGGTACAGCCAGCTGCGGTCCAATCATAGGACGGCGGGTATGAAAAGTTGGGGTGGGTGCGCCCGATGCGCGGCGCCCCTCGCTGCACTACGTTTGCCCGTGCCGCGCAGGTGATCGCCGCAAGCGGTAACCACGGCGAGCCTATCCGTATACATGACCGAATGAGGAGCGCACTGCGATGACAGACGAAGAGCGGGTCAACGACGAGTTGATTGAGGACCTCGACGCCCCAGCAGACGTGCAGGAAAAGCTGAGGGGTGGCTCTTGCTACAACCCCACTTGCCAAGATAACGGCATCAGCTCCGTCACGGGTGTCTGCATCGACCCAACCTGCAGGGCGACTACCGCAGGCTGCGCGGGCGGGAATTCGACAGTCATCGTCGTACAGGAGAGGTTGATTTGACGTCTGCGCACCAAGCGGCGCTCTTGTGACAGCTTCCCTTGTAAACGCAAGCGGCTTCGTCAACGCTATGCGATTGTCACACTCGAGAATTGAGCGGTAGGAGAGCCGGGGGTCATATGACGGAGGAGGAGCACAGCGCAGAAGGCCGACGCCGAGGCGGGCAAGTCACCCCCGACACCTAGGGAGCGTGATGTTCCGACCCGCCGCCGTCAACCGCTCCGCGGAGGCTGACTTCTTCGTTCTTCGCGTGCCACTGCTGTCGCTCGAAACGCTGTCCGACTGGGCGCGAGGCACGGGAGCCGTTGACGCTTGCGCGGAGAACGACGAGCGCCTCGAGCAGGCCTTGGTTGCGGACCGCGCGCTGCTGCGCGACCGGCTGGACCGGCTTCTGTCGGACGTTCAGGTTGCCGAAGCACTGGCGCTGGGGTCGCCGGACCTCGCAGGGGGCGTGGCCGGGTGGCGCGCGCACCCCGGCACGAAGGGCGGCCGCTCCGTCGAGCTCTCGCTGGTCCGCTACCTCACCCGGCTCGCGTCGCGGCCTGACCTGTTCGGGCTCGCTGGCGCATACCTAACCGGGCACTTCGGGGCTGATTGTCGGCTCGAGCTCCGCCCCCGCTCCGAGCTCGAGGTCCGCACGCAAATCGACAGCCAGCTCCTGCGGGAGATCGTCCGACGCACCGCTACCTGCGCCGCCGCCGAAAGCCCGGACCTCGTGGTCAGGCGCAACCCTTGCGTCTACCGGGTCGGCGGCCGCCTGCGCGTGGCCGCACGCAAGCCGGGCTCGACCGGCCACCGGCTTGTGGAGATCCGTCCGACGGCAGCCATCGAGCTGGCGTTGGACGCCGCCAGGGACGGCGCGTCGATCGCCTCGCTCACGGCCACGCTCGACGCCGCCGGCAGCCCGGCCGATCACACGCCCGACCTCGTGCGCCGCCTGATCGGAAGCCAGCTACTGGTGCCAGTCGCCGATGTCACGGTCACGGGTCCGGAGCCGGCCGCACAGGCGGCCGAGGCGCTTGAGTCGTTGCCGGGCGGCGAGCGCTACGCCGACTCGATCCGCCACGCAGTCGCAGTCGTCGCGAATGCGTCCACGATCTCGCGCCACTTGATCGACTCCGCCGCGGGTGTCCTCGCCGCGACGGGAGTCGAGTTCAGCCGCCGCCACTGCCTGCAGGTCGACGCTCAACGTCCAGGCGCAGCCCAGCTGTCAATGCGCGTGCTCGCCGAGATGCGCCGCGGCATCGATGTGCTCGCACGCATCACCCCGCCGCAGCCGGACGCGCTCCGTCCCTTCAGGGAGGCGTTCGAGCGGCGCTACGCCACTCGCAGCGTGCCACTGCTGGAGGCGCTCGACCCTGACTTCGGGATCCGGCTTGGCGAGCCCGCGGTGGGCGAGGAATCGCCTCGGACCCCCGCGTCCAGCGCTGAATCCGGGCGCCGTCGGGCGCTGCTCGCCCTGCTCGACCGCGGACGCTCGGCGGACGGCCGGGTCGAGCTGACTGACGCCGACCTCGCCGCGCTCTCCGGAGGTCGGTCGGCCGCCCTGCCTGGCGCGTTCGCGATGCTCGCAAGGGTCGTAGGCCACGATGCGGATGCAATCGCAAAAAGCGACTTTCAGGTCCTTGAGCCATCGCTGATCGGCCCGTCCGGCGCCCGGCTGCTGGGGAGGCTCTGCCGCGGCGACGAGGAGCTCGAGGAGCACGTTCGGGAGTACCTGGCGCGCGAGGAAGCGCTTGAGCCGGACGCGATCTTCGCCGAGCTCTCGATCGCGCCGGAGACCGAGGTCGGGCTCAACATCACCCAGCGGCCGGTGCTCAGAGAGTGGGAGATCGAATACGGCGGCGGGTCGGGTGCACCGGCCAGTCGGCGGATCGAGCCGTCGGACCTGGTGGTGTCAGTCGAGAATGGCCAGGTGGTGCTGTGGTCGCTGTCGCTGGCCCGACGGGTGATCCCTTGCTGCACTTGCGCCCTGAACCCGATGTGGGTGTCACTGCCGGCGGCTCGCTTTCTACTCTCGATCGCCGGGGAGCGCGGTCCCGCTTACTTCACTTGGAGCTGGGACGCGTTCGCGGACTCAGTATTGCTCCCCCGCGTCACGCGAGGCCGCACGATCCTTGCTCTGCGACGCTGGAATGTGACGGCGACCGAGTTTGCCGACGTCGGGCCTGGCACGGACGCCGCTGGATTCCGGCGGCTTTATGCCTGGCGACTCGGGCGCGCCCTTCCACGCGTTGTTGCGTTCGACCATCCGAAAAGCAGGCTGACCGTCGACTTCGGCAACGTACTCAGCGTCGAGGCGTTCCTGGGGAGCACCAAGGGCCTCGACATCCTCCGGTTCATGGAGGCGCCAACCGCCGAGCAGAGCCCAGTCCGCGGTCCCGACGGACACTACGCGCACGAGCTGGTTGTGCCGTTCACGCTGAAGCGCAAAGACACGACATCGACCCGTCGACGCAGAACGCCCAAATCGGTGAGCGAGTCTCGACGCCGCTTTGCGCCCGGAACCGAATGGCTCTACGCCAATCTCTATGGGCCGGTCGCAGCCGCAGATCGGGTCCTCGTCGACCACGCCGCGCCGCTCGTGCATCGGCTTCGCGGGGAGGGGTTGATCGACCGGTGGTTCTTCATCCGCTACAGCGATCCCGGATGGCACCTGAGGGTGCGCTTTCACGGTCGAGGGCCCGACCTGCTCTCCGAGGTGCTGCCGGCGCTACACGAGGCGACCGCGCCAGCGCTGGACGAGGGGCTGCTGTATCGGATCTCGCTTGACACCTACGAGCGCGAGGTCGAGCGCTACGGGGGACTGATGGGGGTGGAGCTGATGGAACAGGTCGCCGAGGCCGACTCCGACGCGGTGATCGAGATCCTGGGGAACTCGTTCAACGCAACGGAGCGCCGCCATCTGGCGGTCGCGAGCCTCGCTGCGCTGTACGCGGACGCGGGGCTCACGCTCGAACGCCGACACGCGTGCTCGGTGCAACTGCGGACGAACTGGGCGCCGCGCGGCGCGTCGCTTGGGGCCCTTCTCGGAGCCGGAGAGCGCTCCGAGCGTGCGAACGTTGCGGCCGTGGTCGCCGCGCTCGACGAGGCCGACCCGGAGCCCCGCGTCGCCGCGCTGCGCAAGCGCTCCAACGATCTGGTGCCGATCCTGGCGCGTCTGCGCGCGCTCGAGGAGGAGGGCATCCTCGAGTGGCCGCTTGAGCAAGTCCTGTGCTCGCTGGCGCACATGAGCGTCAACAGGTTGCTCAAGCGAGGCGCCAACCACGACGAGCTCCGCGTGCACGACGCGCTCGCGCGCCTGTATGAGGCGCAGATCGCGCGCGAGCGTTCGGCACCCCCAGCGAAGCTGGAGCCGGCGTGACGGAGGGACCCGTCATCGGCGGCCCTCCCGGCCCGGACGCGCAGCTCGCCGGCTACCGGATCCAATCGGTGCTCGGTGAGGGGGGCATGGCGACCGTGTATCTCGCGGAGCGGCCCCAGGGCGGTTTGTGCGCGCTGAAGGTACTATCGACGAGACGCGGCCAGGACCTCGGCTACGAGGCTCGATTCAAGCGCGAGGCGCAGTACGCCGAGGCGCTTAACCATCCCCACATCCTCGAGCTCTACGAGGCGGGCGAGGCACCCGACGGGAAACTGTATCTCGCGATGCAGTACGTGCCCGGCGCGGACCTCGCGGCGGTGCTCGCCCGCGATGGCGCGATGGAGCTGGCGCGGGCGCTGGCGCTCCTCGGGCAGGTTGGCGACGCCCTGGATTGCGCGCACGCAAAGGGGTTGATCCACCGCGACGTCAAGCCGGGCAACATCATTGTGGCGACCGATGGTGGCAGCGCGCCGTACGCATACCTGACGGATTTCGGGCTTAGCAAGAACCCGGATCAGGACTCGATCGCGCTGACGAAGCAAGGTCAGTTCGTTGGCACGACGGCGTATACGCCGCCCGAGGAGATCCTCGCCCAGGAACGCGACCACCGCATCGACGTCTACTCGCTGGGGTGCGTGCTGTTCGAGGCGCTTGTCGGCGAGCCGCCGTTCGTGCGCGATCAAGAGCTCGACGTGATGTACGCGCACATAGGAGATCCGCGTCCTCGGGTCAGCGATCGCCGGCCCGGCCTGCCCCCCGAGCTCGACACGGTCATCGCGAAGGCGATGGCGATATCCCCCGACGACCGCTATTCGACCTGCACGGAGCTCATCGTCGCGGCGAGTGCGCTGCTCCCCGAGGGGGCAGTGGTGCCCGCTACGCCTTCAGCCCCGCCGAGCACGGTGGCGCACGAGCCGCAGGAGTCGCCGGCGACGTCGGCCCCCACGTCGCCGGGCCCGAAGCTCACCGCCGTCCCCCTCGAGCCGATGAGGCTCGTCGTCCGCGCCGGGCCTGCGACGGGTCACGAGCTGCTGATCGCCGACGAGCTCCTGCTCGGCCGCGTGACCACATTGGACGGCGCGCTCGCCGACGACCGCGAGATGTCGCGCCGCCACGCGCGGGTGGACCGGGATGCAGGAGGGGGCTTCGTCGTCGAGGACCAGCACTCGGCCAACGGCACGTTCGTCAATGGGATTCGGATCGATGGCCCGCAGCCGCTGCGGGACGGTGACGAGTTGCGGACCGGATCGACGGTCTTCGAAGTCGCTATGAGTGAGCAGCCGCCGCCGACGGAACCCGAGCAGCCGGCCGCCTTCGAATCGGCGAGTGCCGTGGTGCAAGAGCCCAGGCCCGGCGCCGCGACCTCCGAGCTCGTGGTGGAGCCGTCGTCGTCGGAGCCGCCGAAGAAGGTCGCGGTCCATTTGGAGCTCGACCTCGAAGCCGGCGAGCTGTCGGTCGCCATCGAGGATGGTGCGAGCGTGCGAATCGTGCGGGGCGCCGATGGCTGGCGGGTGGAGATCCCGTGATCGGAGAGCGCGAGGCCGAGCCCGCCGAGGACGTCGCGGCCCTGCTTGGCTCCGCGTTTCTGGAGGTGGACCAACGGGGCCTGACCGGTCGGGACCTTCTGGCGGCGGGCGTCCTTTCCGGGCGCTGGCAGGAGCTCGAGAGCCGCCTGTCCGAGGGGCTCGGGCTCGTGGCCGCCGAGTGCCCAGCCGATGCCGAGATAAAGGCTGAGGTGCAAGCGTTCCGGCTAGGCCACTCGTTGCTGAGCGCCGAGGACACGCGCGCCTGGATGCACGCGCGGGGTCTGACGATGAGCGACGTCAGCGGCGTCGCAGCGCGCACGATCGCCCGCCGCCGGGGTGGAGCGGGGCATCCCGTGACCGCCGCGCAGGTGCGGTCAGAGTTGGCGGCCGAGGCGATCTGCACCGGCACGCTCACCGAGCTCGGCTGGTGGCTGGCGGACCGGATCCTCTCGGCCAAGGTGCGGGAGGTGACCGTTGAGCCGATTACGCTCGAAGACAGACGGAT
>JBKQJQ010000451.1:0-7142 GCA_052147875.1 Solirubrobacteraceae bacterium
ATCGGCGACACCGTGTCCTGTTGCTGGTCGATGAACCCGCCGGCACCGGCGCACCCGCTGCGGTACAGCTGCGCGTAGTTGACCGTCTCGGTGCCAGAGCCCTTGTAGATGACCGCGACCTCGAACGGCGCCGCGAGGTCGACGAGCGCCCTATGCGGAGGTGTGCCGGGCCGCGCGTGGCCGCCGGCGAAGTGGAAGAAGGAGCTGCGGAGCTTCGCGGTGCGCTCGCCCGAGCTCGTGCGGCCGCTCGCCTCGGGCGCGACTGACCTGACGACGACCCACGAGGGGGAGACGGTAGACGCCCGGATCGAGACGATCGCCCGCTTGGAGTGCAGGGCGTCGAACGCGTTCGCCACCAGCTGCTGCTCGTGCCCACCCACGAGACGCGCGCCGAGCGCGGCGCCCGGCAGTACGGTCAGCGCCGCCGCGACGGCCGCCACCAACGCGAGTCCGCCCCTACCGATCAAGCAGCGCATCGGTTCGAGCTTAGCCTCTGCCGGCCTCGGCGAGCGCTGCCAGAATCGCCTCGGCCAGGTCGGCGGGATGGAGTTGGGGGAGCAGATGACCGGCACCCTCCACGACGATCAACCGGGCGCCCACGATCTGTCCTGTCAGCGCGCGGGCCCCGCCAAGCGGCACGATCCGGTCCCGCTCGCCGACCACGACCCTGGTCGGGGCGCGCACGTCGCCGAGCCGATTCTCAGCCGTGCGGAGATCGTCCTCGAGGCCGCGCTGCTCGGTCGTGAATGCGCGCAGCGCCGAGGGCCGCAGCAGGGCCCGGCCCGAGGCTCGCAGGTAGCCGTCGGCGAGGCCGTTGTGTGCCGTGACCCGCGCGCGAACCGGTCCGACCGCGAGCGCCAGCCCGAGCCCGGTGAGCGACGCCGAGCTGACCAGCGGCCCGAGCGCCGGCAGCGCGAGCAGGCGGTCGAAGGGTTGCAGCGACGCCAGACTCGCGGCCGGTGCGGCCAGCACCAGCGCCGTGGCGCGCTCGGGATGCGCAGCCGCCAGCCAGACAGCGATCGCACATCCAAGGCTGTGACCGACGATCGTCGCGCGATCGATGCCGAGACGGTCGAGCTCAGCCAGCGCCGCCTTCCCGTTGCCGGCCAGATCACGTGCGTGGCTGCGACCGTCCCATCCGGGGCGGTCGATCGCGATCGGCTGTACCCGCCCGTCGAGTGCCGCGATCACGCCGGCCCAATCGCGAGCGCCACCGGGCTGGCCGTGCAGCATCAGCACCGGTGGCCGACTGGAGCTCGCCCTCACCTCGGGATTGACGTTCAGGCGGCGCCGGTCGCGTCGCCGTCGACGGCCTGCCCGTCGCGCCCGACGTAGCCGTCCTTGCCACCGACCACCAGTACGATCGCGTCCGACTCTCCGGCATTGCGCATGCCGCGGTGGGTGGCGGCGTCAACGCGCGCGATCCCGCCCGCCCGCACGAGGTGCCTCATGCCGTCGCCGAACCGGAACTCGACCGTCCCCTGGTGGACGAAGTAGGTCTCTTCCTGCTGGTCGTGGTAGTGGACGCCGGTCGAGTAGCCGGGCGGCAGGACGATCGCATTGATACCGAAGGCTGTCACCCCGAGCTCGCGCCGCACCTTTCGAACGCCGTAGCCGTCGCCCATCTGATCGAGGCTCGAGACGACGTAGCCCTCTCCCCGTGTCGCTTCCGACATGCTCGCCATCCTATCTGTCCGAGCACGCTGGCCGAACGACGCCCGCGGCCGGAGCGGGCATACTAGGTGGCGTGACGTCAGCGCTCCTATCAGAGGCGCTCGCGCCGCTACGAGCAGATCCCGCACATGCTGCGGTGCTGCTGGATATCGACGGGACGCTGGCCCCGATCGTCGACATCGCGGCCGACGCGCATGTACCCGAAACGACGCGGCAACTGCTGATCGCCGTCGCCAACCGCTACGCGCTGGTCGCATGCGTCAGCGGCCGCCGCGCGTCCGAGGCGCGCGCGATGGTGTCGATCGGCACGATCTCGTATCTCGGCTCACACGGGATCGAGCTGCTCCGCGCGGGCTGGACCGAGGCCGTGCTCGACAAGGGCGTCGAGGACTGGGTCCGACGGATCCACGATTTCGGCCGCGAGGCCGACACCGCCGACGCCCGCAAGCTCCGTGTGCGGCTCGAGGACAAGGGCGCGATCGTCGCCTTCCACTGGCGCGGTGCCCCTGACGAGGAGGCGGCGCGGGCGGCGATCGATGCGATCGCCCAGCGCGCCGAGGCGGCCGGCCTGCGCACCCACTGGGGACGCAAGGTGCTGGAGGTGCGGCCGCCGATCAAGATCGACAAGGGCGCCGGCATCATCAGGTTTCTGAGCGAGGCGGGCGACGGGATCGACACGGCGTTGTACGTCGGCGACGACAGCACCGACCTCGATGCGTTCCGCGCGCTCACGCAGCTTCAGCAGGAAGGGAAGCTGACCCGCACAATCAAGGTCGGTGTTGGCTCCGAGGAGGGACCGTCCGCGATCACAGGTGAGGCCGACCTGGTGGTCGACGGAACCGAGGGCGTGCGTGAGCTTCTATCAGTGCTGGCCTCAGAATAGGAAGCAGTGCGGTTCACGGACTTCCTGCGAACGACCGTCTTGATCAGCGCCGCGGCGGCGAGCCTGCTGGCGGCTGTGACGGTCGTCGGCACCACGTCGGCGAACGATGATCTGCTGGTCCCGATTGCGGTCGGCTGGTGGGTGTTGGCGAGCTTGATCGGGCTCTGGTTCGGCCGCCGCGCCGAGACCTCCTCGCCGATCGCGACGCTGCTGGCGAGCGCGCGCATGCAACCGTCGCTGCCCGAGGTCGACCCGGCCCGGACGGTTCTGAACCGTCTCTGGCCGCTGCTGCTATCGACGATCGGAGCCGGCGCGATCGGCTTCGCGCTGCCGCAGGTGCCGGCGATCGCGACCGGGTTCGCGATCATCTGGGCGCTCAGCTGGCGCCGCCAGGCATCGGCCGTGACGGCGATCGAGGAGCGCGATGGCGCCCGTTTCTACGTCCAGCGCACCTCGCCGCTGCAACCGATCAAGCTCGTCCGCACGCCTGGGTTCCGCACCAACCTGCTCGAGTTCAACGGCGCCTCGGCGCCGCGGCAGGCGCGGCCGCGCGCGTAGTGAGCGCCGGATCGTCCGAAGTCGACGTGCTGGTCGTGTCAGTCGGCGCGACTACCGGCTGGCGGGCGGCCGCGCGGGAATTGACCGGCGGGCTGGAGCGCGCAGGCGCGCTCGTCCAGGTGGCCGAAGCCGGGCCCGTTCCCGCGGTCCGCACCTACATGCTGACCGACTACGTGCAGGCGCGTGCGGCGCGCCGGGCTTGCGAGCGCGCGATCGCCGCCGGAGGCGAACCGCGGGCGATCATCTACTGCTCGATCACCGCCGCGCTGCTGTGGTCGCGGCCGGGCGCGATCTGGCTCGACACGCTCGCCGCCGAGAGCCGTCCTGGGCGCCACGGGATCTGGCAGAGCGTCGTCGAGCGGCGCCGGATCGCGGCGGCGCCGCTGGTGCTGACGATGGCCGACAACTCGCTCGCGCCACTGCCGCCTGCGCAGCGGCCGGACCCGATCAAGATCCCGGTGGCGATTGACCCCTCCGGGCCGGCGCCGGCGACGCGCGACATCGACGTGCTGGCTTACACCGGCGACCCGGTCAAGCGCCGGCTCGACTACATCCTCGCGGCCTGGGAGCGCGCGCGCCGCGACGGCGAGACGCTGGTCATCGCCGGCATCGATCGCGCAGATCCGCCGGCCGGAGTCCGGTTCGCCGGGCACCTGCCGCCCGACGAGTACCGGGCGCTCGTCCGTCGGGCGCGCGTGTACGTCGCGGCACCGGTCCGGGAGGACTTCGGGATCGCGCCACTCGAGGCGCTCGCCGACGGCTGCATGCTGGTCACGACGCCTGCCCCGGGGCCGTATGTCGCGCTCGGCCTCGCACGAGAGCTCGACCCGCGGCTGGTGAGCGACGATCTTGCGCCCGCGCTGCGGTCGGCGCTTGGCGACCCGCTGCCCGACTACGCGCAGCGCGCCCAGCGGCTGCTGGCGCCGTTTCGCCGCGCTGCCGTTGATGCGACGCTCAGCGAGCGCGTGCTGCCACGATTGCTGCCAGGATGGGGTCGATCGTGATGCCGCTGTCATTCATTCCAAGCCCGGCTGAGAACGGATTTCACGTCGGGCCGCTTTTCTTTCATGCCTACGGGATCGCGTATGTGTTCGCGGTCACGGCAGCGATCTTGGTCTCGCGCTGGGGCTGGCGGCGCCAGGGTGGGGACCCCGACCTCGTCTACGAGGTCGCGATGTGGGCCTTCCCTGCCGGCCTGATCGGCGGCCGGATCTATTTCATCATCACGACCCCGAGCCAGGTGCCATCGGAGTGGTGGGGCGTGTTCGCGATCTGGAAGGGCGGGCTCGGCATCTGGGGCGGGGTGGCAGCCGGCGCCGCCGTCGGCCTATGGGTCGCCAACAAACGCCTTTCGCGGGCCGATCTGCGCCGCTTCATGGACGTGGTCGCGCCGGGGATCCTGGTCGCACAGGCGATCGGCCGGATCGGCAATTACTTCAACCAGGAGCTGTTCGGCAAGCCGACCAAGCTGCCGTGGGGGCTCGAGATCTCCTACGCGCACCGGGTCGCGGAGCTTGCGCCCAAGTACTGGAGGTACGCGACCTTCCAGCCCACGTTTCTGTACGAGATGATCTGGGATCTGGGCCTCGCCGCCGTCCTGATCTGGGTCGGTCAGACCCGCAGGGTGCGTCCGCCGGGCGTGTTCGCGCTCTACGTGGCCGGCTACTCGGGCTTCCGGATCTTCGAGGAGACAGTCCGGATCGACTACTCAGAGCACATCCTCGGGCTGCGTTTGAACTTCTTCGTGGCGCTTGTGCTCTGCCTCCTCGGCCTCGCCTGGTTCGTCGCGATCCAGACGGGCTGGCATGGGTTCGGCGGACCGAAGACCGAGCCCGAGCCGGCCACGACGACGCCCACCTCGCGTCGTCGGACGACACCGCCGCCGCCGCCTCCTCGCCGCGCCAAGCGCAGCGCGAACCGCAGCAGGTAACTGTCAGAACACCTTTAGGTCACGCTGGTTAACTCGGCCGCGTCTGCTGAACGCCATGCAAGGAGCGCAAGCGAAATGATCGAGGTGACGAACGTCACCAAACGCTACGGCGACAAGGTCGCGGTCGATGACCTGACGTTCACCGTAAAGCCCGGGATCGTGACCGGCTTCCTGGGCCCGAACGGAGCCGGCAAGTCGACGACGATGCGGCTGATCCTCGGCCTCGACGCTCCCAACAAGGGCCACACGCTCGTCAACGGCAAGCCGTACCGCGACCACCGGTCGCCGCTGCATGAGGCCGGGGCGTTGCTCGAGGCGCGCTCGGTCCACACCGGCCGTTCGGCGTACAACCACCTGCTGGCGCTTGCGCAGACGCACGGGATCGGCCGCGCCCGCGTCAACGATCTGATCGAGATGGTCGGGCTGCGCGATGTCGCGCGCAAGCGTGCCGGCGGCTTCTCACTCGGCATGGGTCAGCGCCTCGGGATCGCTTCGGCGCTGTTGGGCGACCCTCGTACCGTGATGTTCGACGAGCCCGTCAATGGCCTCGACACCGAGGGGATCCAGTGGGTGCGAAACCTGCTGCGGCGGCTCGCGGCCGACGGCAAGACCGTGTTCGTCTCCTCGCACCACATGGGCGAGATGTCGATGACCGCCGAGCATCTGATCGTGATCGGGCGTGGCAAGCTGATCGCCGACACCGCCGTCGACGACTTCGTGCAGCGCGCCTCGAAGAAGGCGGTCCGGGTCCGCTCTCCGCGTGTCCAGGAGTTGGTGGAGCTGCTTGTTGCGCCAGACGTCGCCGTCGAGGCGGTCGAGCCTGGTGTCGTCGAGATCAGCGGACTCAGTTCCGAGCAGGTCGGCACGCTGGCCGCCGAGCACGGGATCGTCCTCTACGAGCTGGTGCCCCAGACGGCGTCGCTCGAGGAGGCATTCCTGGAGTTGACACGCGACTCGGTCGAGTTCCAGACGGATGCGCCGGTCAAGACCGAGGAGGCGGTCGCATGAGCACCGCAACGCTGACCGTCGGCCGCGTCACCCAGGGCCGAGTGGCGTTGTCGGAGTGGACCAAGCTGCGCTCGGTCCGCTCCACGCGCTGGGCGCTACTGGCGACGCTGGTGCTGATCATTGGGATCGGGATCCTCGCCTGCCTCGTGTTCGAAAACCGCTGGGCGCACCTGAGCCCTGGCAACCGGGCCAACTTCCACGCGCTGCGCGCGAGTCTGGTCGGGGTGAACTTCGCCCAGCTCGCGATCGGTGTGCTCGGGGTGCTGGTGATCACCGCCGAGTACTCGACCGGGATGATCCGCGCCACCTTCTCCGCCGTGCCGAAGCGCCTTCCGGTCCTGTGGGCGAAGGCGTTGGTGTTCGGTGCCGTGGCGTTCGCGCTCTCGCTGCCGGCCGTTTTCATCGTGTTCCTGGCCGGTCAGGGGATCCTCTCCGGCCAGCACATCAACATCGGGCTCTCGCACCCGGGGGTGGTCCGGGCGCTGTTCGGAGCGGCGTTGTACCTGATGGTGATGGGGCTCTTCGGACTCGGGCTGGGCGCGATTACGCGCAGCACGGCGGCCGGGATTTCCGCGCTCGCGGCGCTGATTTTCGTGCTGCCGCCGATCATCGGGCTGTTGCCGAGCAACACCGCGAATGCGATCGACCCGTACCTCCCCAGCAACGCCGGCGGCGCGGTGTGGACGATCAACCCGGACCCGAACACGCTCGCGCCGTGGACCGGACTCGCTTTGTTCGCCGGCTACGCGGCGCTGTCGCTGGTGATCGCCGCGGTGCTGCTGCGCCGGCGCGACACCTGAGCCGTGATCAGCCGGTGCCCGCTCGGGCTGCCGGACTAGCCTCGGTTGCGAGGACGCAGCTCGGCGACGTGCGACCACGGCTTTGTGTTCGCCACGTCGTCGGGCCCCAGCCACGCCCGGCGCGCGGTCGCGATTCCGTAGCGGGCAACGTCGAAGCCGCCAACGCGGTGCGCGTCGCAGTTGATCACGATCGCGATCCCGGCCGCCGCCGCCGCACGCGCGTGAACCTCGTTGAGGTCGCGCCGGTCGGGAGCCGCGTTGATCTCGAGCAGCGTGCCGGTCGCGAAGG
>JBKQJQ010000452.1:0-3246 GCA_052147875.1 Solirubrobacteraceae bacterium
TCGTCGACCTCATGTGGGTGGTCGTCTACACGACCGTCTACGTGCTCTAGCACGCGCCCGGCTTGCCTGCGATGCAGTTTCGCTGGCTTCCCCCAAACCCGCTGAAGTCAGAAGCCGATGCGTTCGGTTGCCTTGTGTGGTGCGTGGTGGTGATCGCGGTGATCGTGGCGGTGGTGCTGATCATCCGCGCGCTCTGAGCGCGCGGCGCGGCGGTTCGCGACGTCCAGAGCAGCTCGCGCGGCCCCGGGTTTGATCCCCTTCCGATATATGTCAGAGAGATCGCTCCCGGGCGCTGCGCTTGACCGCCGAGCTCGGGGGTCATGGGTGGTCTGAGCCCCATGGTCACCGGGTCGTGTGAGCCCGGGACGACCGCGTCGTGAGACCATTGAACGACGGTGCCCCCGATCCCATTCGCCGACGCCCCCGCCCAGCAGATCGGCTTTCCGGTCGTCGTCGTGCTCTTCTGGCTGCCGTATTGGATCCGCGCCCGCACGCTCGCGCGCGAGAACCGTCCGGTGCCGACCTGGCGCCAGGGCTGCTACGCGGCCGGGCTGGTCGCGCTGCTGATCGCTGTCAGCCCCCCGGTCGACACCCTGTCAGAGCAGCTGCTGGTCGTCCACATGGCTGAGCACCTGATGATCGGGGACGTGGCCGCACTGCTGATCGTGCTGGGCATGACCGGGCCGTTGCTGGCGCCGCTGCTGCGCAACCACTGGATCTCGAAACTGCGCGTGCTCACCCATCCGGTGGTCGCGATAGTCGTCTGGGCGGTCAACTTCTATGCCTGGCACTCGCCGACGCTCTACCAGGCGGCACTGCGGCACGACGCGCTGCACGCACTCGAGCATGCGACCTTCCTGGTGTTCGGGATCGCGGTCTGGATGGCGCTGCTGGGGCCGCTGCCCAAGCCGGCGTGGTTCAACAACTGGGCCCGGCTGGTGTACATCATCGCCGTGCGGTTGATCGGGACCGTGCTCGCGAACATCCTGATCTTCGGAGGTACGGTCTTCTACCCCTACTACCGGGCGGGTGACGCGCACTGGCACATCTCGCCGATCGCCGACCAGGTCGCCGCCGGCGGCCTGATGATGGTGGAGGAGAGCCTGCTGACGATCGGTCTGTTCTGCTGGCTGTTCCTGCGCGTGGCACGCGAGAGTGAGGAGCGCCAGGAGCTGCTGGACTACGCGTCTCAGCACGGGATCGCGCTCGACGAGGCACGCGCGCAACGGGCTGTCGCGTCGGGTCACAGCGCCGAGTTGTGGGAGCGGCTGCGTCAGAGCGCCGCGGTGTCAGACCCGGGCACCGGCACGCCCAGCACCGCGAGCCCCGCGTAACAACGGCAGCCCGAGGCGGCTACTTCGCCGCCGTCGAGAGGAAGTTGATCAGGGCGGCTATCTCGGTCTTGCTCAACGTCTTGGCGAAGTTGGACGGCATCACGCCCGCGTGGTACCCGGCCGGGATGTAGGCATACGGATCCGTGATCGCTGTGTGGATGCACATCTCCAGCGTCGCGCCACGAATCTTCTTCGATGCCGGCAGCGCGCAGTCCGAGCGCAGCCGCATGTCGAGGTCCGGGCCCACGATACCGGTCGTGCCAGCCGCCGCCAGCGTGTGGCAGCTACCGCACCCGCCGACGCCGGTGAACACCGCCTTGCCGTCGGCCGGGGTGGTGCCGGTCACTCCGCCGGCGGACGCCAGCGCGCCAGTATCGACCCCCGGCCGTCCCGCGACCTCGCCGACGTACGCGGCCACGTCCTGCGCCTGCTGGCCCTTGTACAGCCCGGCCGGCATCACGCCCTGGCTGTTCGGGTAGCGGATCCAGTAATCGACCAGGCCCTCGATCGACACATTCTTGTAGCCATCGGCACGATCCTGGCGGAACGCGTCATCGAGATTCGGGCCCACGACACCGGTCGTGTTCGCATGGGCAAGCGTGTGGCAGGCGCCGCACTTCTCGACGAACAGGATCTTCCCCTGAACGACGTTCGCGGTCGGATGCTTGATTGCGCAGCCTCCGAGGGCGACCAGGACGAGCGCGCTCGACGCAAGCAACAGGAGACTCCGTCGGGCAGTTGCGAAGGCGCTGACCATACGCTGGGGCGGCACTCTATCCAAGCTCGCGGCAATCCCGCGCCGTCCTCTGCGACCCCTGGCGCGCTGCCGCGGGGGCCGCTGGTAGCATGGCGCGCAATGAGGACGCGCCAGAAGTACCGGATGCGGACGCCCTCCACCGGTCGCGAACTAATCATCGAAGCAGAGCCGAGCCAGCTGTACCTCGACCGCGAGACGGGCGAGCAACTGGAGGTCGTGGGTCAGCTGCTCCCGCTCGCCCCGACGCCGTCGGAACTGCCGTGGACGGTGGACAACCTGCGCTTCTGCAACTGGTGCGATCAGCACACGCAGAAGGATCTGAACGACTGCCCGTACTGCGGCAGGCGCATGTCGCCGCTCGACGCCTGAAGATTCCGGAGGAAGGCGGGATGAGGTCGCAAGCACAGAGGATCGTCGCCGTGGTGATCGCCGTTGTGGCGCTGCTCGCACTTGTCACGGGCTGTGGCAGCGGGGGGGCCGGTTCGACGGACACGTCCGGCGCGCCGGGCTTCACGGTCCCGACCACGCCGCCGAGCAACGTAGCGGCGCTCGCCTCGAACTCGAGCTCGAGCTCGACGACCACCACCACGAGCAGCGCGGCTGCGGCCAGCGTCCCCGCCAGCACCTCGCCGGCGTCGACGACCCCGGCTGCGGCAGGCACGACCCCGGGGACAAGCACGTCTCCGTCGGGCGGCGCGGGCACCGGCGGTGGCACCACGGGCACCGGCGGTGGCACGGGCGTCACCGGCGGCGGGTCCGGCGGGACCGGCTCGGGCGGCTCAGGGTCGGGCGGCACCGGTGGCGCCGGGCTCGGCTCGGCCTTCTGCCAGCAGAACCCGGGCGCCTGCTAGCGCACCACGAGCAAGCGCTCGCGCCGCGTTTTGGGATATCGACGTTGATATCCCCCGTCGATATCCCACTACCCGGCCCGGGTCTACACCCAGCGCCCTCCTCCGGGCGACCCGGCTGAGCATTTAGCGCCCTCCTCCGGGCGACCCGGCTCAGCACTAGCGCCCTCCTCCGGGCGACCCGGCTCAGTGCACGTAGTTCTTCGGGTAGGGCGTGTTGACGACCTCGGTGGCGCTGTACTCGACCCGCGTGCCGGTGTAATTGCACTGGTAGCTGGCGCTGGCCCCGACGGTCATCTGCGCCGTC
>JBKQJQ010000453.1:0-5523 GCA_052147875.1 Solirubrobacteraceae bacterium
GTCGTCGGCACGGTCATCAGCTGGTACGCGCCTGAGACCTCATACGGCGCGGGTTCCGACAGGACGATCCCGCGGAAGCCTGCACGGCGTGCCGCGCGAGCGGCTACCTCGAGCGGGTCCTCGAACACGACCGCCAGCGCGATGCCTGCGGTCGACAGCTCGCGCTGGAGGGGACCAAGCCGCCTGATCGTCATCGCGGACGTCGGACACTCTTCGCTCGCGAATACGACCACCGCGGCCCCGCCCTTGCACAGCTCGTCGAGCGAGAGCGGTCGGCCGGCGACCGAGCTCAGCCGGAAGTCAGGCGCGGCAATCGACGTGGAGTCGTGCATCCAGACATAGTCTCTCGCGCGCGCGGGCCGTGCGGCTCACGGCGTGACCAGCGGCAGCCGGTATCCCCTGCCTCGATCTGCGCGATCCGGTGCTCGGCGGCTACGGGGCGAAGCGGGTAGGTCCCCGGCGGCAGCTGCTGCGACGGCATGTATGGGCCGTTAAACGTCACCTTAACATTTGCCCAGTCGCAATTGCATTAGATTCCGCGCGATCGAATCGGGGCGGTCGGGGCCTCAGTCGGTTTACTGCGCGCCGCACTCGCGGTCGTCGTGCAACCATCTAGGAGGGATCTGTGGGACTAGGTCAAAGAAAACCTGCGGGCGGTTCGCCCGCACGTCGCGCTAGCCGGGCGCTGCTCGCCGCTGCTGGTTTGGGCGCCTTGCTGGCGGCCGTGTCGAGCTCGGCGGCCTCAGCGGCGGTCAACTGGTCGACCGCCAAATCTGAGGCGGCCGGCGGTGGCCAGGCAGCCCTGATCAAGGCGGCGAAGAAAGAGGGAACACTGAACGTGATCGCTCTGCCGAGCAACTGGGCCAACTACGGGGCCGAGATCTCGACGTTCTCGCGCCTCTACCACATCAAGGTCAATAGCGAGGCTCCGAGCGACTCGAGCGCTCAGGAGATCCAGGCGGTCAAGACCTCTCGTGGCCGTAGCTCGGCCCCGGACGTGGTCGACGTCGGGCAGGCGTTCGCGACTGCGAGCACGAGCTATTTCGCGCCGTACAAGGTCGGGAACTGGGCTCATATCCCGGCGACCCAGAAGGACGCCAACGGCGACTGGTACAACGATTACGGTGGATATATCTCGTTCGGTTGCGACCTGACGATCGTGCATACCTGCCCGACCACGTGGAGCGCGCTCGAGAGCTCGAAGTACCGCCACGACGTGGCCCTGAACGGGAGCCCTGTGTCGGCCAACGCGGCGCTCTCCGCCGTCTGGGCGGCAGCGCTCAACACTGGCGGCTCGCTTAGCAATATCAAGCCGGGCGTCAACTTCTTCAAGCACCTCGAGAGCATCGGCAACTTCAACAGCACCGATTGCAACTCCGGGAGCCTGATCGAAGCCGGATCGTGCCCGATCGTGATCAACTGGGATTACCTGAACGCGGCCGGCGCCTGGGGCCTGACCTCCGCGACCAAGTGGAAGGTCGTCGACCCGACCGGTAACACGTTCGGGGCGTTCTATGACCAGGCGGTCAGCAAGTACGCTCCGCACCCCGCGGCGGCGCGTCTGTGGGAGGAGTTCCTGTACTCGGCCCTCGGCCAGAACATCTGGCTGAAGGGTGGAGCCCGCCCGGTCGAGCTCTCATGGCTAGTCAGCAGCAAGAAGGTCGATCAGTCGGCCTACAAGAAGCTGCCGCCGGTCACGCACCCGCCGAAGGGCTACCCGACGGCCGCACAGAACACCGCAGCGTCCTCGTACGTCGCGTCCAACTGGACGTCCTAATCGCAACGACTCAAGCAGTAGTCGCAGCAACCGGTCCCGCGGCGCCTCGGCGCCGCGGGATCGGTCGTCGTATCGCGAAGGGCTTCGGCGGGTGGGCCGGCATCCTGCCGTTCGCCCTCTACGTGGCGGTGTTCCTCGGTCTGCCGCTGTACGTCGTGATCCACGGATCGCTGACGACCGATTCAAACCACTTCACGTTTGAGAACTTCAAGGCGACCCTCAACTCGCCGGCGTACAGGGACGCGTTCAAGAGCAGCATCATCCTGTCGTTGTGGACGTCGGCCGCGGGCGCCGTGTTCGGTATCTGGCTCGCGGCGGCGGTGCTGGCCGCGAAGCCCGGCGGGATGCTGCACCGTGTCGTTCAGAGCGCATCGGGCGTGCTCGCGTACTTCGCCGGCGTGCCGCTGGCGTTCGCGTTCATCGCGGCGCTCGGCGAGCTGGGCGTCGCGACCCTGCTGCTGAAGCACATCGGCATCGATCTGTATGCGCACGGCTTCACGATCTCCTCGATCCTCGGGGTCGGCCTGTGCTACGTGTACTTCCAGATACCGCTGATGATCATTCTGATCACGCCGGCCCTGCAGGGGTTGCGGCCCGAATGGGAGGAGGCGGCGCAGAGCCTGGGGGCGAGCAAGTTCGCCTATCTGCGCCACGTCGCCGTCCCAGTGCTGGCGCCATCGGTGCTCGGCGCGAGTCTGATCCTGTTCGGCAACGCCTTCTCCGCCTACGCGACCGCGCTGGCGCTCGTCGGCAGTACGCTCAACATCGTTCCCGCGCAGATCGACGATGCGCTCAACGGCAATGTGCTCGTCAACGCGGATCGCCTGGGAATGGCGCTCGGCGTCGAAATGATCGCTGTGGTCCTGGTCGTGATGGTCGGTTACTGGCTCTTGCAGCGGCGCGCGCGGAGGTGGCTGCGGTGAGCGCGACGTCCGGCATGGGCGGTTACGGTGTTGGCGAGTTGGTCGGCCAAGAGCTGGCCCGGGATCCAGCGCCGGCCCGGCCACGACGCCGTCGCCCTCGCCCGCGCCTCTGGCGCATCACGATCTTCGTGCTGGCGGCGATCTTCTTCATCGGGCCGCTGCTGTGCGCGTTCAAATTCAGCCTGCAGCTGAACAACGGCAGCTATGGCTTTGGCAACTACGGACAGATCATCAGCAACTCGGCGGTTCGCTCGGCATTGATCAGGTCGCTCGAGATCGCGGGCGTCAGCGCAATCGTCGTGGTCGTGTTGATGCTGCCGACGGTCGTCTGGGTGCGGCTGCGACGGCCGAAGCTGACGCCGGTGATGGAGCTGGTCACACTGCTCCCGATCGTGATCCCTCCGGTCGTGTTGGCCGCCGGCCTCGAGTCGCTTCAGCTCGCGGCCCCCCAGTGGATGGTGAGCCTGGTGTTCAATCATGCGTTGACTGCGCTCACCCCCTTCTACGTGGTGCTCGCGATGCCGTTCACCTACCGCGCGATCGACACCGGCGTCCGAGCGATCGACCTGCACACGCTGGTCGACGCATCTCGCAGCCTCGGTGCCTCATGGCCTCAGACGCTGGTTCGGGTGATCCTTCCCAACGTCCAGACGGCCGTGCTCGGCGCGATGTTCCTGACGATCGCGCTGTGCCTCGGCGAGGTCGTCCTCGCTACCTTTCTGCTGTACACCACGTTCCCGGTCGAGATGATCAACCTGAGGCTGCAGGCTCAGGTCGGTGTCTCGGTCGCGCTCTCGATCATCACGCTCGTATTCAGCTTCCTGCTCCTGTTCATCGTGTCGCTCGTCGCTCAGCGTCGGCGCGGCGCCTCATCGTTCCGGCTGGTCTGATGATTCGATTCGTGGGTATCGAGCGCCACTTCCCGGGAGTGACCGCACTCGACGGGTTCAATCTCGAGATCGACAAGGGCGAGCTGGTCTCGTTGCTGGGGCCGTCCGGGTGCGGAAAGACGACCGCGCTGCGGATCCTCGGCGGCTTCGACCGCCCGGACGCCGGCAGCGTGTTCGTCGACGACGCCGACGTCACCTCCATGCCCCCGAACAAGCGCGACATGGGCATGGTCTTTCAGGCATACAGCCTGTTCCCGAACATGGACGTGCGCACCAACGTCGCCTTCGGGCTGCGCATGCACCGCCAAGACAAGCGGGAGCGCCTCCGGCGTGCCAACGAGCTGCTGGAGCTGGTGGGCCTCACGGAAACCGCCGATCGCTACCCGTACCAACTCTCTGGCGGCCAGCAGCAGCGAGTCGCGATCGCCCGCGCACTGGCGGTGCAGCCAACCGTGCTACTGCTCGACGAGCCTCTCTCAGCGCTCGACGCGCAGGTCCGCACCCAGCTGCGAGCCGAGATCCGAAGCCTGCAGCAGCGACTCGCGATCACCACCCTGTTCGTTACCCACGACCAGTCCGAGGCACTTTCAATCGCCGACCGCGTCGGCGTCATGCGGGACGGCAGGCTCGAGCAAATTGACACGCCAGAGAATGTCTACCGGCACCCGGCAACGCCGTTCGTCGCCGAGTTCGTCGGCGCCATGAATCGGATCCCGGGGCGCGTTGGCGACAACGGCGACGTCCAGGTTCTGGGCCAACGTCTCAAGGTGCTCAACCCCAACGGCGCAAAGAGCGGCGCTACCGTCAACGCGCTGCTGCGCCCCGAAGCAGTCGCGGTCGTGCCCGACTCGGCCGGGTCGGGCGAGGTCACCGACCGCTCCTTCCTCGGATCTGCTATTAGGCTCGACGTCACGCTGGACTCCGGTCAGAAGGTGCTGGTTGAGCTGTCAAGCAAAGACGGCGGCATGGCGCTCGGGGATCGCGCAAGCCTGAAGATCCTGGTCGACTCGGTCGTCGTCGAGGACATCGCGCCAGTTCAGCCGCCGCCGGCGTAAAGCGACTCAATACGAGCTTCGCCCGCCGCGAACCTCAATCGATTGCCAACCGCGGGCTCAGGCTCCGGCAGGCGCGGAGCGAGCGATGCTGATGTACCAGCAGCCGCCCGCGAGATTCAGCGCCCCGAGAGCGAGGAAGAAGGCTGCCCATCCGTAGACACCGTATGAGAGGCACACGACGCCTGCGGCGGCCGCGACGCTGCCACCGAAAATACGCGTGACCCCAAAGCCTCGGACATGGCGGTACTCCCATGGCGCGATCAGGCGTTGCATGCCAGGTCGCGGAGGAGATAGCCACCAGCCGCGCAGACCTTTCGGAGCGGTGTTGTCGTTGGCTGCGTTCAACGGATGCCTCCTGTGGACTGCGGTGCCGGCCACCCGATCACCTATCAAGATGATATCACATTGATACACCTGTTTGTCAATCGTGGCATTCCTAATGCCGCACCGCGCTCGTCGCTCCGCTGACGGACCGTGAGAACGCCACCAGCATCGCTGTCCTGCACGCTCGCCGCGCTTCTAATTGCCGCGGGCGACCGCGAACAGGCGCCACTCGCCGGGGATTCCTTTCAATGCGTGGAGTCCGCGCTCTGTGAATGTGATGCCAGATCCGGCGACTAGGTCCTTGACCGTGCTCGAGACGAGCACCTCATCGGCGACTGCCTCCGCGGCCACTCGCGCGCCGGTATGGACCGCGATCCCGGCGACCTTCCCGTCAGCCAGCTCGCATTCACCCGTGTGCAGGCCAGCCCGTATCGACAGGCCGAGGTCATGCACATGTTCGACGATCGCGGACGCGCAGCGGATCGCTCGCGCAGGCCCGTCAAAGGTGGCGAGAAAGCCGTCGCCCGTGGTGTCGATCTCGCGACCGCGAAATC
>JBKQJQ010000454.1:0-14115 GCA_052147875.1 Solirubrobacteraceae bacterium
AGACCTCGACCGGCGCGTCCGCGCCTCCCAACGCGAGCGCCACCTCGTCTCGGACGCGCTGCGCCACGGGCGCTACACGTCCTGGGATTACGAGCCGCCGATCGATGCGGCGAGCCAGTACGTCCACAACCGCGAGGACATGTACGAGCTTCAGCGGCGGGCGCGACTGGACGAGCCCGGCGCGCTGCAGCCGTAGTCGGTAGCGGGTAGCGTCTCAGCCGATGCCGGGCTTTGATCCAGGCCGCGCCTACGCGCTGCACCCAGATCTCGCTCTGCGACACGAGCGCTTCGGCGCGCTGCTGTACCACTACGGCAACCGGCGCCTGACATTTCTCAAGTCGCCGCAGCTGACGGCGCTCGTCGAGCAGCTGGATGAGTACGAATCGGTCAACGCGGCGTTCGACGCCCACGGTGTCGATCGTGCGACGCGGCCGTCGATCGAGCGGGCGCTCGCACGGCTCGAGAGCTCCGAGGTGATCCGTGCCCGCTAGCGCGGAGCTTCGCGAGCGCTTCAAGCACGGGCTCGAGGCGCCGATCTGCCTGACCTGGGAGGTCACCTACGGCTGCAACCTCGCCTGCGCCCACTGCCTGTCGTCGTCCGGCAAGCGCGACCCGCGTGAGCTGACGACCGCCGAGTGCAAACGGCTGATCGACGAGCTCGCACAGATGCAGGTCTTCTACGTCAACGTCGGCGGTGGGGAACCGCTCGTGCGGCGCGACTTCCTGGAGCTGGCCGAGTACGCGGTGCAGCGCCGCGTGGGCGTCAAGTTCTCGACCAACGGCGCCCTGATCACCGACGAGATCGCTGCCCGGATCGCCGCGAGCGGCTACCTCGACGTGCAGATCTCGATCGACGGCGCGACGCCGCAGACAAATGATCCCGTGCGCGGACGCGGCAGCTACGCGCTCGCCCGCCGGGGGATGGACCGGCTCGCCGCGGCCGGCATCGGCCCATTCAAGATCTCGGTCGTCGTGACCCGCCACAACGTCTCAGAGCTCGACGCGCTCGAGGCGATCGCTTCCGAGTACGGCGCGCAGCTGCGGATCACCCGGCTGCGCCCGTCGGGCCGCGGGGCCGCTGTTTGGGACGAGCTTCACCCGACCGCAGCCCAGCAGCGCGAGCTGTACGAGTGGCTGGTCGAGCGCCCCGACGTGCTGACCGGAGATTCGTTCTTTCACCTGTCGGCGCTCGGCCAGCCGCTGCCCGGCCTCAACCTGTGCGGCGCCGGCCGCGTCGTCTGCCTCGTCGACCCGATCGGCGACGTGTACGCATGCCCGTTCGTGCTGCACGACGAGTTCCTGGCCGGCAACGTCCGCGACCCCGGCGGCTTCGCCGGCGTGTGGCGGGAGTCGGAGCGGTTCGCGCAGCTGCGCGAGCCCCACAGCACCGGCGCGTGCGCCTCGTGCGGGCTCTACGACACCTGTCAGGGCGGCTGCATGGCGGCCAAGTTCTTCACCGGCCTGGCGCTTGACGGGCCCGACCCCGAGTGCGTGCTCGGGCACGGCGAGCTGCAGCTGATCAAGGTCGCCGCCGGTGGTCGGCCACCGGTCGCCGCAGGGCATTCGAAGCGGGCCTGATGCCCGGCGGCTGGTTCGAGTCCGTCGCCGAAGCCGAGCGCCGCGCCCGGCGGACACTCCCACGCTCGGTCTACAAGGCGATCGTCGCCGGCTCCGAGCGCGGGGTGACGCTCGAGGACAACCTGGCCGCATTCGGGGAGCTCGGGTTCGCGCCCCACGTCGCGCAGGCGCCCCAGCAGCGCGACCAGGCGGTCTCGGTCATGGGTGTCGAGCTCGAGCTGCCGGTGCTGCTCAGCCCAACCGGGGTGCAGGCGGTGCACCCCGACGGCGAGCTTGCGGTCGCGCGCGCCGCGGCCGCGCGCGGAACCGCGATCGGGCTCAGCTCGTTTGCATCCAAGCCGGTTGAGGAGGTCGCCGCCGCCAACCCGCAGACGTTCTTTCAGACCTACTGGGCCGGCACCCGCGACCGGATCGAGCAGCGCCTGCACCGTGCCAGGGCCGCCGGCGTTGCGGGCCTGATCGTGACGCTCGACTGGTCGTTTTCGCACGGGCGCGACTGGGGCAGCCCGGTGATCCCGCAGCGGCTGGACCTCAAGACGCTCACAAGGCTGGCGCCGGAGACGATCATCCGCCCGCGCTGGATGCTCGAGTGGGCGCGGGCGGGAGGGCCGCCACCGCTGACGGTGCCGAACATGACGGTCCCCGGTGAGCCGCCGCCGGGCTTCTTCGACGCCTACGGCGAGTGGCTGATGACGCCGCCGCCGAGCTGGGAGGACCTCCGCTGGCTCGTTTCGAGCTGGGACCGGCCGGTGATGATCAAGGGCATCGCGCGCCCCGACGATGCGCGGCGGGCGGTCGACATCGGCGCGACCGCGATCTCGGTCTCCAACCACGGCGGCAACAACCTCGACGGGCAGCCGGCCTCGATCCGGACGCTGCCGGCGATCGTCGACGCGGTCGGCGACCAGATCGAGATCGTGCTCGACAGCGGCATCCGCCGCGGCTCGGACATCGTCAAGGCGCTCGCGCTCGGGGCGAAGGCGACGATGATCGGCCGCGCCTACCTGTGGGGGCTGGCGGCCAACGGCCAGGCCGGGGTCGAGAACGTGCTCGACATTCTGCGCGGCGGCATCGACTCCGCGCTCCGCGGGCTCGGGCGGGCATCGGTGACCGAGCTAGAGCCCGGCGACGTGCTCATCCCACCCGGCTTCATGCGTTGAATGGGATATCGACGGGGAATATCAACGTCGATATCCACACTGCGGCTGCGGGTCGACGACTCCACCCGGATTCTGCGCGACGGCCGGCTGGTGGTGGGCCGGCGTCCGGCTCACGTGGTGCACTTGACGGCGGCGGGTGGGCGGTGCGTCAGCGCTTGGCGCGACGGCGCGGCGGTGGGCGACAGCTCCGGCGAGCGCGCGCTTGCGGCGCGGCTGATCGACGCCGAGCTCGCCCACCCAGCACCCGCGGATAGTCCGTGGACGACCGCCGACGTTGCGGTCGTGATCCCGGCCCGCGACCGGGCCGAGCTGCTGGCGGAGTGTCTGCAAGCCCTCGGGCCCGTGGCCGAAGTGCTGGTCGTCGACGACTGCTCGGACGACCGGCGCGAGATTGAGGCCGTCGCCCGGGGGGTCGGCCTGCTGCGTCTTGACCGCCGCTCGGGGCCGGCTGCGGCGCGCAACGCCGGCCTCGCCGCCACGAAAGCGCCCCTGATCGCGTTCATCGACGCGGACGCGCGACCGCTCGCCGGCTGGCTCGAGCCGCTGCTGGCGCAGTGCGCCGACCCGCTGGTCGGGGCGGTCGCGCCGCGGATTCGCGTTCCAGCCGGGCGCTCGACACTGGATGTCTATGAGGCCGCGCGATCGCCGCTCGACATGGGCGCTCGGGCGGGGCTCGTCGGCCCCGGGCGCCGGGTGCGGTTCGTGCCCGCAACCGCGCTCGTCGTCCGCCGCGACGCGGCCGCTGACGGCTTCGACGATTCGCTGCGGTTCGGCGAGGACGTCGATTTCGTGTGGCGGCTGGCCGCCGATGGCTGGATGGTCCGTTACGAGCCCGCGGCGTGCGTCGAACACTCTCATCGCCACGGTCTGCGCCCATGGCTGGGGCAGCGGGTCGAGTACGGCTCGTCGGCCGCGCCGCTCGCCACCCGCCATCCGGGCCAGCTGTCGCATCTCGTGCTGCCCAGCTCGGTGATTCCGGCTCTCCCGGCCGGGCTTCGCCGTGACCTGGTGCCGCTCGTCGCCACCGCTCAAGTGCGCTTCGCCCGCCAGATACTCGACGCCGCTTGGCGCGCATATCCGCCGCTCGTGCTCGCGGCGGCGGCCAGATCGCGCCGCGCCGGGCGCCTGGCCGCGGCAGCGCTTGTGATCTCGACCACGGCCGACTATCTCGAACGCCGGCCGCGCCTGGACCCGCTGCGGTTCGGCGCGCTGCGGGTCGCCGACGATCTCTCCTACGCGGCCGGCGTCTGGCGCGGGTGCATCGAGGCCCGCAATCCGGGCCCGCTGATCCCACGCGCCACCCTCAGCTCGTCATCCCGCCGAACTGCCCGCCGGTGATGTTCAGCACCTGGCCGTGTACGTAGTTGGACCAAGGCGAGCAGAGGAAGAACACGCCACCGGCGGCCTCCCGCGGGGTCCCTGGCCGACCGAGCGGGATCATCAGTGGCGCCATCCCGCGCAGCTGATCAGGAATTCCCAACTGCACCGTCTCGCCGCCGATCTCCATCGTGTTGGACTCATCCTTTGACGCCGTCAGCCGCGTCTCGATATAGCCGAACGCGACCGCGTTGACGTTGATCTTGAACTGGCCCCACTCCTTGGCGAGCGTCTTGGTCATGCCGACGACCCCGGCCTTGCCCGATGCGTAGTTCGCCTGGCCGGCGTTGCCCATCACCCCCGAGATCGACGACACGTTGACGATCTTGCGGAACACCTCGCGACCTTCCTCGCGCTCCTGCTTGGCCGGCTCGCGCATGTGCGGCGCGACCGCGCGGCACATCCGGAACGGCACCACGCTGTGGATGTCGAGCATCCGCTGGAACCACTCGTCGCTCATCTTGTGGATCGGCGCATCGAGCGTGTAGCCGGCATTGTTGACCAGGATGTCGACCTTGCCCCATTCGTCGATCACCTTCTGGACGAGCTGATCGGGGACTCCCGCGTGCGTCAGGTCGCCCGCGAACACGATCGTCTCGCCGTCGATCTCGCTCGAGGTCTGCTCCGCGACGTCGCCGTCGAGATCGTTGATCAGCACCTTCGCGCCGTGCTCGATGAGCAGCTCGGCCGTCGCGCGTCCGATCCCGCGCGCCGATCCCGTCACGATCGCGACCTTGCCGTCGAGGACTGTCATATCAGTACCGCCTTCTGGTTGTTCGAAAACAGGGCCGAGGGATCTTGCCAGCGAATGGGGGTAGTCTGGCGGCCGATGGCCACTCCCGAGCAACAGCTGAACGCACCGCAATGGCTCGCCGCCTTTGCCGCCAAGCTCGGCGTGGACCCTCCGACGCAGGAGGAGTTCACGGCGATCCTGGACCTGACCGCCGAGGCCGCGCACGCTTCGCAACGGGTGGCGGGACCCGCCGCCAGCTGGATGGCGGCCAAGGCGGACGTCAGCCTTGAGGAGGCGCTGCGGCTCGCGAAAGAGGTCAGTGGCGATCGCTGAGCCCGAGCACGAGCTCGTCGTCTACGGCGCGACTGGGTTCACCGGCGGCCTGACCGCCGAGTATCTGGCCGCCAATGCCGACGGGGCCCGATGGGCGATCGCCGGCCGCAACCGCTCAAAGCTCGAGGCGACCAGGTCCAAGCTGACGCAGATCGACCCGGCGCTGGCCGAGCTGCCGCTGATCGAAGCCGACTCAAACGACGCCACCTCGCTGCGCGCGATGGCCGAGTCGACCAGGGTGGTGATCAGCACCGTCGGCCCGTACATCAACTACGGCGAGCCGCTGGTGGCGGCCTGCGCCGCAACAGGCACCGACTACGTCGACCTGACCGGCGAGCCCGAGTTTGTCGATCGGATGTGGCTCGGTTATCACGCGCAGGCGGAGCGCAGCGGCGCGCGGCTGGTCCACTCGTGCGGCTTTGACTCGATTCCATACGACCTCGGAGTGCTCTACACGGTCTCGCAGCTGCCCGAGGGCGTGCCGCTCAGCGTCCAGGGGTACGTGCGCGTCAATGGGACCTTCTCGGGCGGCACGTACCACTCGACGATCCACATCCTCGGCCGGATCCGTCAGGGACAGAGCGTCGCCCGCGAGCGCCGCAGGCTCGAAGCGCGTCCCGAGGGCCGCACGGTGCGCGGCATCACCGGCCGCCCACACGACGTTCCCGACGCCGGGGGCTGGGTGGTCCCGTTTCCGACGATCGACCCGCAGACCGTCCTGCGCTCGGCGCGGGCGCTCGATCGCTACGGACCCGACTTCAGCTATGAGCACTACCTGGTGCTCAAGCACATGGCGATGGTCGGCGCGTTCGCGCTCGGCGGCGGGATGCTGACTGCGCTCGCGCAGCTGGGTCCGACGCGCGATTTGCTGCTGAAGCTCAAGGATCCGGGCGACGGCCCGACGCCCGAGCAGCGCGCCAGGGCGCGGTTCAAGGTCAGGTTCGATGCGGAGGGCGGCGGCCAGCAGATCACGACCGAGGTGTCGGGCGGCGACCCGGGCTACGGTGAGACCTCGAAGATGCTCGCCGAGTCGGCGCTCTGCCTGGCGCGGGACGAGCTGCCTGAGCGAAGCGGCCAGCTGACGCCCGCGGTCGCGATGGGGCAGGCGCTGATCGACCGGCTGCAGCATGCGGGGATCGATTTTCGACGCGTCGACTGATGGCGCCCACCCCGCAGCAGGCGATCGACGTAGCCAACTCCGTTTTCGGGCGCCACCCGGGTTACCGGGCGCTGCACGCCAAGGGCACGCTGTGTGCGGGCGCCTTCACGCCGACCGCGCACGCGCACGAGCTGACGCGCGCTACCCACATGGAGGGGCCCGAGGTCCCGGTGACAGTGCGTTTCTCTAACGGGTCCGGCGATCCAGACCACCCCGACTGGGCCCCGGACCCGCGCGGGCTCGCGATCAAGCTCTACCTGCCCGACGGCTCGCGAACCGACATCGTCGGGGTCTCCTCGCCGCGCTTTGTGACCCGCACTCCCGAGGGCTTCATCGAGCTCGTCGAGGCGCGGGGAGCGGGCGCCGCGGCGGCCTGGAAGCTGCCGCTGTTCATCGTCCGCCACCCCGAGGCGGTGCCCGTGCTGCCGGTCGTCGCGCCGACGCTGATGGCGCCGGCCAGCTACGCCACGATCCCGTACTACGGGCTGCACGCGTTCAGGTGGATCGACGCCAGCGGGGGCGAGCGCTATGTCCGCTATACGCTGCGCCCGGCGGCCAGCGCCCCGCGACCGGGCCCGCAAGCCCTGCGCCGGCTGGGGCGCAACTACCTCCAGGACGAGATCAGCAAGCGGGTCGAGGCCGAGCCGGTCCTGTTCTCGCTCGAGGTCCAGATCGCCGCGCCGGGCGACCGGGTCGAGGATCCGAGCTCCGCGTGGCCCAAACAGCGCCGGCGCGTGACGGTCGGGACGCTGAAGATCGACCGCCTCGAGCACGACCGCGAGCAGGGCGGCGACATCCTCGTGTTCGACCCATCCCGGGTCACCGACGGGATCGAGTGCTCCGACGATCCGGTGCTGCGCTTCCGGCCGCACGCGTACTCCGAGTCGGTCAAGCGGAGGGCCTGATGGCGGCCAAGTGGACGGCAGCCGATCTGCACGACCAGAGCGGCCGCACCGTGGTCGTCACGGGCGCCAACAGCGGCCTCGGGCTCGCGACCGCTCGCGCGCTTTCAAACGCCGGCGGCCGCGTCGTCGCCGCGTGCCGCAACGTCGCCAAGGGACGCGATGCGTTCGGCGGTGACGTCCGCGAGCTCGACCTCGCGGACCTCGCATCCGTGCAGTCATTCGCCGAGCAACTCGCGACTGACCACGATCACCTCGACCTATTGATCAACAACGCGGGCCTGATGGCGCCGCCGCGGCGGCTGACCAAGGACGGCTTTGAGAGCCAGTTCGGGACCAACCACCTCGGTCATTTCGCGCTCACCGGCCGCCTGCTGGGGCTGCTGTCGCAGGCGCCGGCGCCGCGCGTCGTCACCGTCTCGAGCGGCATGCACCGCAGCGGGTCGCTGAAGTTCGACGATCTGCAGCGCGAGCACGGCTACAACAACTGGCAGGCCTACTCGCAGTCCAAGCTGGCCAACCTGGAGTTCTGCTTCGAGCTCCAGCGGCGCGCGACGGCGGCCGGCAGTCCGCTGCTGAGCCTCGCCGCGCACCCCGGCTACTCGGCCACCAACCTCCAGTTCGCCGCCCCGGCCCACTTCTACGAGCGCTGGTTCATGGCGGTCGCCAACAAGCTCTACGCGCAGAGCGCCGAGATGGGGGCGCTGCCGATCCTGTACGCGGCGACGGTCGCCGGCCTCCCCGGCGGCACGTACATCGGGCCGGACGGGTTCATGGAGGGGCGCGGGCACCCGAAGGTGGTGACCGCGGCCGGCAAGGCGTATAACGAGGACGACTGGCGGCGGCTGTGGGACGTCTCGGAGCAGCTGACCGGCGTCCACTACGAGTTTTGACCGATCTGCGATCAGACGGCGCCGCGGCGCTCGAATGGGCCGCCTCGTATCTCGAGCGCGTGTCTGAGCTTCCGGTGCTGGCCCAGGTGAAGCCGGGCGACATCCGCGCCGCGCTGCCCGACCACGCGCCGGACGAGCCGGAGCCGTTCGCCGACGTCCTGCGCGACCTCGACCAGATCCTGCTGCCGGGCGTCACGCACTGGCAGCACCCGCGCTACTTCGCCTACTTCGCGACCAGTGCCTCGGCGGCCGGGATCCTGGCGGAGCTGCTGACGGCGACGCTCAACTCGGTGTCATTTTTGTGGCGTACGGCGCCCGCGGCGACCGAGCTCGAATGGGTGGTGCTCGAGTGGCTCGCGAAGCTGCTCGGTCTGCCGGACGGCTGGCACGGCCACATCGAGGACACCGCCTCGACCTCGACCTTCGCGGCGATGATCGCCGCCCGCGAGGCGACCGGCCGCGACCTGCTCGTCTGCTCCGAGCACACCCATTCAGCCGCCCAGAAGGGCGCCCGGATGCTCGGCATGCGCCTGCGCGAGGTGCCCACCGACGACCAGTTCCGACTCCGCGTCGACGCGCTCGGCGACCTCAGCGAGGCGGCGCTCGTGGTGGCGACGGTCGGCACGACCGCCTGCGCGGCGGTCGACCCGGTGCCGGCGATCGCGGACGCGTGCGAGGCTGCCGGGGCGTGGCTGCACGTCGACGCTGCCTACGCCGGCACGGCGATGGTGTGCCCCGAGTTCCGGTGGGCGTTCGAGGGCGTGCAGCGTGCCGACTCGCTGGTCGTCAACGCCCACAAGTGGATGCTGACGCCGATGGACTGCTCGCTGCTGTGGACCAGCCGGCCGGCCGACCTGCGCGCCGCGTTCAGCCTCGTGCCCGAGTTCCTGCGCACGCCCGATGCCGAGGACGCGCTGTCGCTGAGCGAGTACGGCCCGGCACTCGGGCGCCGCTTCCGGGCGCTGAAGCTGTGGGCCGTGCTGCGCTGCTACGGCCGCCAGGGCCTGCAGGAGCACATCCGTTCGGGCGTCCGGTTGGCGTCGCTGTTCGAACAGTGGGTCTCCGAGGAGCCCGGTTGGGAGGTCTGCGCGCCGCGCCATTTCTCGCTCGTCTGCTTCCGGCTGCAGGGCGACAACGATCGCAACCGCGCGCTGCTGGAGCGCGTCAACGCGAGCGGCGAGATCTTCATCTCGCACGCGGCACTCGACGGCCGCTACGTGTTGCGACTGGCGATCGGCCAGGAGAACACCAGCGAGGCTGACGTCCGCCAGGCCTGGGATGTGCTGCGCCGTGAAGCTGCAGCGCTCTAGCGTCGGTCGCCGCGCTGTTCGCGGTGCCGATCCCCTCGGCGAAGCGCCGCGGGCGCCGACGTACATCGGCGCACCCGCGAGGCCGGCCCCGATCCGCGGCGTCGGTCCGGTCGACATCTCGTGCGTGCGCGGCGGCCCCGGGGTCCGGCGATGATCCCAACGACACGGGAGCGGTCAAGATCGCGGCGGCTTTCGAGCGCACGCTCAAGGCGCGGCGGTTCCGGGCCGGCTGAAGGCGTGGAATGGTCCTCGCTCGTGCAAACGTGAACGAGCATCAGCTCGACTTCCATCTCCACCACCTCTCGACCGATGAGCTGCGCTACGTGCTGGCCCTGCTCCGCTATCACGCGGGGCTGCGCGCCGAATACGTCAATCCTGGGTCATGGGGCGTCGAGAAACGGCGCGGGGCCGAGATCGAGGCCGCGGTGCAGGAGCTGGTGGCGCGGTTGCGCACTCCACCGGCCGCGCCACGCGCGTAACAAGAGGCGGGGTTTGCATCGGGCGCTCAGCGGCTCTTATGGAGTTCTTATGTCGCGGGGTGCATTCTCAGTCACGTGCGGGTGCTGATCGCCGAGGACGAGCTTCGACTTGCGGACGCCATCGCGCGCGGCCTGCGGCGTCAGGGCATCGCGGTCGACGTCGCGCCCGACGGCGAGCAGGCGCTCGTCAAGGCTCGCGTTGTCCGCTACGACGTCCTGGTGCTGGATCGCGACCTTCCAGGCGTGCACGGCGACGACGTCTGCCGGACCGTGCGGGGCGAGCGGCCCGAGACCGGGATCCTGATGTTGACCGCCGCAGGCGCGCTCGAGGACGTCGTCAACGGGCTGTCGCTTGGGGCCGACGACTATCTGGCAAAGCCGTTCCGGTTCGCCGAGCTCGTTGCGCGGATCCACGCGCTCGCGCGGCGCTCGACCCCGAGCCGGCCCCCGGTCCTGCGCCACGGCGAGCTCGAGCTGGATCCCGCCCGCCGCCGGCTGACGCGCGGGCTCGAGGAGATCGAGCTGGCGCGCAAGGAGTTCGCCGTGCTCGAGGTGCTGATGGCCGCCGACGGTGCAACCGTGTCGGCCGAGCAACTTTTGGAGCGTGTGTGGGACGAACATACGGACCCATTCACTAACGTTGTCCGGATGACGATCATGACGCTGCGCCGCAAGCTCGGCGAACCGCCGGTCGTCGAGACTGTGATCGGAGTCGGTTACCGGATGGCGTGATGGCCGGCCCGGGTGCAGTGACGAAGGCTGGGCGCCGGTTGCGGCTAGCGCCGACGATCCGCCTGCGCCTGACGCTCCTGTACGGCACGGTCTTCCTGGTCACGGGCGCTGTGTTGCTGACGATCGGTTTTCTGCTGGTCCGCAGCGGCCTTCAGGACCATCACCAGCTGACCGAGGTCGCGCGCCGCCTCGGGCGCCGGCAAACCTCGTCCGACCATCTGCTGAGCCGCGCGCTCGGCTTCCCGCCGGGTTCGCCGGAGCTCAAGCTCGCGCGCGAGATCCAGCACCAGCTCGTAAACGACGACCTGCACCGGCTGTTCGTCGAGTACCTGGTGGCGCTGCTGGCGGTGACGATGGCGTCGGTCGCAACCGGCTACCTGCTGGCCGGGAGGGCGCTGCGGCCGCTGCGTGACATCACCGCGACCGCGCGGCGCGTGTCGGGCGAGAACCTCGGTGAGCGGATCGCGCTACAGGGTCCGGCCGACGAGCTCAAGGAGCTGGCCGACACATTCGACGGGATGCTCGCCCGGCTCGACGCGGCGTTCGCGAGCCAGCGCCACTTTGTCGCCAACGCGTCGCACGAGCTGCGAACGCCGCTGGCGATCATCCGCACCGAGGTCGACGTGACGCTGGCCGACCCCGACGCCACCGTCTCCGATCTGCGCGCGATGGGTGAGGCGGTGCGCGAGACGGTCGACCGCTGCGAGCGGCTGATCGGCGGTCTGTTGATGCTCGCGCGCAGCGAGGCAGCCGCCGGTCACGGCGAGCCGGTCGACGTCGCGGCGCTCGCCGGCGACTGCATCACCGACCTTCGCGCTCGCGCGCACGAGGCGCGTGTCGAGGTGCGCGACGACCTCGCGCCGGCGTGGACGGTCGGTGAGCCGGCGCTGATCGAGCGGCTGGTCGCGAACCTGCTCGATAACGGGATCCACCACAACGAGCCGGGCGGCTTCCTCGACGTGACGACCCGCGTCGACGACGGCCGCGTCGTGCTGCATGTGGTCAACGGTGGCCACCGGATTGACCCAGCCGAGGCCGAGCGGCTAACGCAGCCATTCCGCCGGCTCGATCGCTCGGTGTATGGATTCGGCCTCGGCCTGTCGATCGTGCGCTCGGTCGCCGAGGCGCACGGGGGCACGGCGACGATCACGGCCCGCCCCGAAGGCGGTCTCGATGTGCTGGTCGATTTGCCGTCGGCAGCGGTTCCGCGCGTGCCGCGCGGCCGGCGCGCGCTGACCAAGAGTTAGCTATCAGCCGATCCTCAGCTTCGCCTTACGCAGAGCTGACGCATCGCCACTTACGCTCAGGTCATGTCGAGCTGGAGTCGCCGAAACGGAGGAGACGGGCCGCGAGACACTGGCATCCCCGCGCCATGTCTTGCCCACCGCCGCCTTGCGACGCGAGCTCGCTGCGACGAAAGTGCGCCTCGTCGCGCGCGGGTGAAAAACCTCCCCGCGATCCGGGGTACCGGCGGCGGCCCGGGCTATGACTCCCGCTTGGGCATGCCCGCCGGACCTCGGAAGACCTGCAAGCGCCGGCGCTAGTCGTTGCCGGCGGCTTTAGCCGTCAGAGCCGCGAGGCCGTCGGCCATCGCCTGCACCGCCGGCGCCGCGTCCGTCCCCAGCCGGTGGCGGGCCGCGATCCAGGTTGGATCGTTATAGGCCAGCCACACCGCGCCGTCCGCGTCCTTCCAGGCAAGCGCCTTGACCGGCAGGTCGATCCCTGCCGACTGGTTGGCGATCATCAGCGGCGTGCCGCCGCGCGGGTTGCCGAAGATCAACAAAAGCGTGTCGCGCAGGTCCATCCCCACCTGTGCCGCCCCGGCCGCGTGATCGACGCGCGCGAACACGTGTAGCCCAGCAGCGGCTGCCGCGGCTTGCAGGCGGTCGATCGTCTCCGCGACCGAGTGGTTGCTCCTGATCCTGATCAGCCCGTCATCGCTCAACGCACACCTCCATCGGTCGTCTAGCGCGGATTTTGACGCACTGATGCCTGACCCGCGCGGGCGCGGCTCCATGCCCGGCCGACCGCGTAGGCGGCGGCACTCATGACACCGACGTAAAAGCCGACGGGCCAGTTGGTCTGGTAGGAGAGGGCGATCGCGGCCCACGCGACAAGCAGGGCGATCGCGATCGACAGCGCGATCGCAATCGGCGGACGGTTGGTGAATGCCCGGGCAGCGGCGGGGGGGCCGATCATGAGGCTGAAGATGAGCGCCGTTCCGACGACGGGGACGGTCATCGTCGTGGCAAGGGCGACGAGGATCAGAAAGCCGAGCTCGATCGCGTAGGGCGTGAGACCGCGGGCCTGGGCCGAGTCCGGGAGCACCGAGGAGAGCAGCAGCGGCCGGTACAGCAATCCGAGCGCGGCGAGGCAGACGACGGCGAGGACGATCGTGGGCGCCAACTGGTTGGAACTGATGCCGAGCACCTCGCCGAACAGCAGCGAGTAGATCTGCGGCGCGTACTCGACACTGAAGCTCAGAAACAGAGCGCCGAGGCCCAGCATGAACACGAGCGTGAGCGCGGTCGCGACATCGTGGCGCCCGCGACGGCTGAGCGATCCGATCCCCAGGGCGGCCCCGAGCGAGAAGACGCCGAGCCCGATGAGCGTGTTGATGCCGATCAGGCTGGCGGCGGCGGCGCCGGCGAACGAGCCATTGGGGATTGCGTGCGCGACGAACGCCGAGCCACGCAGCACGACGAAGAAGCCGACCGCGCCGCCGACGACAGCGACGATCGTGGCGACGATCCAGGCGTTGACCATGAACCCGGAGAACATCGTCTTTTCAGCGGCGTCGACTGGGGAAGATTCGCGAGCCGAGGTAGGCGATCAGGACCAGCGTGACGACGAAGAAGCTGACCGGCCAGCCGTGGTGAAGCGGCGGCCAGTAGTAGCTGTCGTAGGCGAGCAGGATCCCGAGCGACATCGCGCCGATCCCGATCGCCGCCGCCATGAAGATCGCGCGGCCCGGACGGCGAGTTAGTCCGAGCGCGGTGGCGGCGGGCCCGACAAGCAGCGCGGTCGACAGGATCGCTCCGATCGTGTCCGCCGAGAGCGCGACCGCAAGCGCCATCGCGAACAGGTACAGGCTGCCGATGACCCGGACCGGGAGCCCGCGCGCCGCGGCAAGCTCGGGGCTGGCCGAGACCAGCAGCAGCGGCCGGTAGAGAGCGACGATGGTCGCCAGGGCAACCGCGCCGAAAACGGCGACGAGCGGTAGGGTCGAGGTATCGAGTGCGAAGATCGATCCGAATAGGATCGTGATCGTCGCGCCGGTAGTGCTTCCGGAGGTGGTGGCGAGGTACAGAAACAGGGCGGCGAACCCGAATCCGGCACCGAGCACGATCCCGGTCGCGAGGTCACGCCCACGGCCGCGCTGGACGCCGATCAGTTCCATGATCCCGGCCGCGGCGACCGAGATTCCGACGAACCCCCACAGTGGGGCGATCCCGACCA
>JBKQJQ010000455.1:0-4006 GCA_052147875.1 Solirubrobacteraceae bacterium
GCGGCGACCGCTCGATTCGGTTCCGCCCGGCGCTCAACATCACGACCGCCGAGCTGGGCTTCGGGCTCGCCGCATTCGATCGCGTGCTGTCCTGAGAAGGGCGCCGACGAGTCCCACGGTCGGCTCGTCCCAATGCCCAACCCGCACACCCCGCCCGGCAGATGCGTCCCCGATCCGCGGCCTATGACCCCGCGACGAACCGAGCGACGACGGCCTTGGTGATGACCCCGTGGGTGACGCTGACGCACGCGTCTCCAGCCCGCAGCACTGCCGGCTGATGCAGGTTGATCCCCGCGCTGGCGACCATCTCGTGGGTCAGCTGACCGCTGCTGGTCGGGTCAGGGAAGGTCGGGAACCCGTGGCTACGTGTGCAGCGGGCGAAGGCCAGCAGCGCGGCGGTGTGGGCGGGACCCTGCGCCGAGTTCTGGCCTGGGCCGCCGTAGGGGTTGATCCGTGCGCAGGCTCGCTGCGCCGCCTGAAACTGTGGACTGCTGGGATCCAGGGCGATCACCTGGTCCTTAGGGATCTGTCCGCTGCTGTTGGGGTCCGGGAAGTTCGGCACCCCGTGGGAGTGCATGCAGTGGGAGTAGGCGAGCGCTCCGGTCTGCGTCGACGTGGCGGCGGTCTTGGAAGAGCCGCCGCAGCCGGCCGCGAGCAGCGACACGGCGGCAGCCGCAATGACGGTGGTTAGCATGGCTGGACGGCAGCGCATGATGCTCACTCCTTTCAGTCGAGAGGTGGAAAGCCGGTCAAATCCGACGCCGCTGCCGGTTCGGGGTTGTGTGGTGATGGTGGTCTCGTGTGCTGTTCACGCTTCCCTCCGGCGCGCCGCCCCGGCAGCACGCCGGTCGCCGGCGCGATCTCTCGCGCGAGCGGGTCTGCGGTCCGCTCGCGCGAGCGGGTCTGCGGTCCGCTCGCGCGGCTCGCCGACTGCTGGCCTACGGGCGGCGCGGTGCCCAACGCGCCAGACCGTGGCGCCGATCAGCGCGAGCGCCGCGACCAGGAAGATCCCGGTCTCGAGTGCCTGCAGCGGCCAGTAATGGCTTGGCGGCTGGTAGGCGACGAGCTGCTGCAGGCGATGCGAAAGCGTGACCTGGCAACGGAGATAGGCGCCAGCGCCGGGGTTCTTCGGCAAGCCCGCCGCGACCGTCGGGCAGGCTCGAACCAGTAGATCGTGCAGCTGCGTGGTGCTCAGCGCGTGGTGCGGGCGATCGACGAGCGTGGCTGAGATCATCCAGGCGTTCGGGATCGGGGGCACGCCTCCGACGACGCTGACACCTGACGGGGTGGTGGTGAACGCGACGCCTTTCCCCAGCGTCACGGAATCCAGGACGTCCTTGGCGTGGAGGAGGTGCGGGCGGGCCCAGATGGTGAACGCGATCCGCGCGGCGACGAAGCCGAGCAGTGTCGCGGCCATCGCCGGTAGCGTGCGGCGCGTCAGCGCGCCCATCGCGACGCCGAGCGCAAACGCGAAGCCCGCGTAGCCGATCGCGACGACCCCACGCGCGGTGAAGACGCTCGGGTCGAAGCGGTTCAAGTTGACTGCGTCGAGCGGCGCGAACCACCAGCTGACAAGGCAGCTCGCGAGTCCTGCAACGGCGAGCGCGACCACGCCGACGAGCGCGACCCTGACCGATAGCCAGCGACGACGGGTGACGCTCTGCGTCCAGGCGAGGCGGTAGGTCCCGCTCTCGAGTTCGCGCGCGACCAGCGGCGCACCCCAGAACATCCCGAGTAGCGCGGGGATCGCGAGCAGCGCGGGGCCAAGCAGGTCCGACAGCGCCTTCTCGTAGCCGCCCAGCGCCACGCAGTCGCCGCGCGCTAGGCACCGCGTGCCGCCGAGCGAGTTATAGACGTCGCGCAGGTGCAGGCCCGTCACGAGCACGAGCGCCGTGAACGCGACGAGCAGGCCGAGCGCGACGAATGCCTGCGTGCGGAACTGGCGCCAGGCGACCCAGATCATCGGCCGATCCTCGCCAGCTCGGCATCGGGTGCCGGGCGGCCCATGTAGGCGAGCACGATGTCCTCGAGGCTGACCTCCTCGACCGTCCAGGCCGGGTCGATGATCGGCTCCTCGGTGCACACGAGCAGCGTGCTCTGGCGATCGGTGTGGCTCTCCTCGATCACCTGCAGGCTCACCGGCAACCGCACGCCGTCACGACGCGGCCCGCTCAGCCGGCGATGGGTCGCCAGCAGCTCGTCGACCTCGCCGCACAGCTGGACGCGACCCTCGGCGACCAGGATCAGGTAATCGCAGACGCGCTCGAGGTCGCCGACCAGGTGCGAGGCGAGCACGACGCTCACCGTCTGCTCTGCCGTGAACTCCATCAGGCCCTGGAGAAACTCGCGCCGCGCAAGCGGGTCGAGGCCGGCGACCGGCTCGTCGAGCACCAGCAGCTCGGGCCGCTTTGCGATCGCGAGCGTCAGCGCAAGCTGCGCGCGCTGCCCGCCCGAGAGCGTGCCGGCGCGCTGCGCGCGGTCGAGACCCAGCCGCGCGACCCGGGCATGCGCGAGCGCCGCGTCCCAGCCCGGGTTGAGCGCGGCACCGAGGCGCAGGTGGTCGGCGACCGACAGCGACGGGTACAGCTTCGTCTCCTGCGCTACGAAGCCGACGCGCGCGAGCTGCGCGGGCGTTGCGACGACCTCCTCGCCGAGGACGGCGATTGACCCCACGCTCGGTTCGATCAGGCCGACCGCGAGGTGCAGCAGCGTTGTCTTGCCGGCGCCGTTGGGCCCGACGAGGCCGACGACGTGACCGGCCGGGATGTGCAGCGTGCAGCCCGAGAGCGCCCAGCGGCGCCCGTAGTGCTTTCCGAGGCCGCGCGTCGCCAGCGCGACGCTCACGCTACCCCCTCGACGCCGGCGGAGCGGACAGCGTCGCGAAACAGCGCCTCGATCGACTCCTCGTCAACGCCGGCGCGCCGTGCCTTGACGATCCAGCCGCGCAGCTCGCGGCGCAACGGCCCGTGTGCGGCCAAGGAAGCATCGGCGAGCGACCCGGTGACGAACGTGCCAACGCCGGGCCGCGCGGCGACGAGCCCGGCGTGTTCGAGCTCGCGGTAGGCCTTCAGCACGGTGTTGGGGTTGATCGCGAGCCGCGCGACGACCTCCTTGACCGTCGGCAGCTGGTCGCCCTCGCGCAGCAAACCCAGACGCAAGGCGTGGCGAACCTGCTGAACGATCTGCACGTACGGCGAAACGCCGGAGCGAGAGTCAAGGTGGAACTCGATCACCGATCATCCTCTATACAGCTAGCTTGATAGCACTTTAGATGAACAGCGGTTATGGATCAAGCGTCGTCGCCTCGAGCTCAACCGCTGCGCGTCGGTCTCGCGGCTGAGTTCGCTGGCGACGTCGAGACATTCCGCGCACCCACGGTGAACTGACCTGAAAGGTCACGCAGCTAGCAGAAGGCACACTCAGGCCTGGGCCCCGCGAGACGGGAGATCGGCGATTTGCGGAGGGGCGACATGATGGACCGTCAGAGATGACCCTGCTCCACCGGTGGTGCAGGCACTCTCGCCCGGCGGCTCGGCTGTCAGCGCGCGACGAGGACCGCCGGCCTGCCGGACCGGTGTCACCCGACGGCCGTTGGTCTACTCGTCCTCGGGCTTTGAGCGGGACTGGGCGCGCAGCGCGGCGACGGCGCCAACGATCGCGTCGGCGGAGCACGGTTGGTTTGCCCAGAACGACCAGTACGGGACAGTGCTGCTGTCCGGGCCGAAGGTGGCGCGGTCAAGTTTGATCCTGGCGGGCAGCGGGACGGCGTCCCCGATGACAACGGCCTCTCCGACATCAAGGGTCGGAAGTACGGCGGCCACTCCGGCAAACGCTCCCGGGACGAGTTGCACGATCGCCTCGTGGTCCTGATCGTTGCTGAGTCTCAGGATCACGAAGTTGTTGCACTGGCTCAGCACGGTCTGGTTGAGCTCGCTGGGACGCTGGCTGACGACGGCGAGGCAGACGCCGTACTTCCGCCCCTCTTTTGCGATCGTCTCGAACCGCC
>JBKQJQ010000456.1:0-3147 GCA_052147875.1 Solirubrobacteraceae bacterium
TGGCGCTGCATCTCGGCCGCCAGCACCGGCGGGCGGTAGGCGGCCGCGGTCAGCGGCTGATCGAGCTCGCCCAGCCAGTTGGTCTTGTAGTCGAGCACCGCGAACCGCGGCCGGTCCGGTCCCGGTAGGCGGACCACCAGGTCGAGGCTGCCGGTCAGATAGCCGCGCACGCTGTGGCGCAGGCCGGCGTCGTCGCGTAGCCGCTGCGCGTATCCGGCCAACGGGTCGCCGGCCGGCAGCAGCTGCTCGAGCGCCGCGGCCACCGCTGACAGGTCGGCCCAGCCGCGCGGCTCGTCGCCGCCCGCCAGCGGCAGCTCGAAGCCGAGCTCATCGAGCCGGTCCGCCCGCGTGAAGTCGCGCAGCGCGAGCCCGTCGAGCAGCGGGCCGAGTGGCGTCTCGATCGCCGCGCCGAGGCCCGCTGAGACCACCGCTGGGTCGCCGATCTCGACGCTGCGCCGTTCCTGCACCTCGTCGATCCGGGCGGCGAGCTCCGCCTCGAGGTCGGGGGCTGCGAAATCGGTCGCCTCGAGCACGCGGTGCACGAACGTCCCGACCTCGGCGCCGACCGGCATCGCGGCGAGCGCAAGCGGCTGACTGTGATCGGCCTCGGGCACCACGCTGACACCCTCGGGCCCGGGCGGCTCGTCGCCGATCAGCGGTTCCTCGGGCTCGCTCGTGACCCACGCTTCGTGGACCGCGGCGGTGATATCGCTGTACGAGGTACGCCGCCAGCGCAGATCGAGCCCGCGCTCGAACACGGAAGCGCTCAGCTGGGCGACCTCGGTGGCCGGCGGTCGCCACGCGCTCGGCATCGCGAGCATCGCGCGCTCAACGGTGATGCATCCAGGGGCGGCGTCTGCGAGCTTGTGCAGGCGCGCGCCGAACGCCTGGTCAGTCGGTGTCGACGACCCATCGGCGGCGACATTTCCGTCGACGTCGCGTGAGAACAGCAGCCGCGTTAGGGGCGAGTTGCGGGTGTCCCACGAGCCCGCCCACCAAAGGATCACCTGGTGGCGGGCCCGGGTCAGCGCGACGTAGGCGAGCCGCAGGTCCTCACCGCGCTGCTCGGTCGTGTGCTGGTCGCGGTGGCGGATGAAATCGGGCCCCTCGAGCGACACGTCGATCGTCCGCGCGTCGCCTGCATGGGGGTCGTGGAAGAAGACCGGGGGCTGTGGCTTGTCGGGGATCCAGCCCGGCTCCCACAGGAACGGCAGGTACGCGATCGGAAACTCGAGCCCCTTGCTGCGATGGATCGTCAACACCTGGACCGCTTCGGCATCGGACTCGAGCCTGCGGCTGCGCTCCTCGTCGCCGCTGTCGAGGCCAGCCTCGGCGATTCGCGTCCGCAGCCACCCCGTCAGCGCCGTGGCGCCCAGCTGCTCGTCGGTCGCAGCCGCGTGCAGCAGCTGTCCGATGTGGCGCAGGTCGGTCAGCTGCCGCTCGCCGTCCTGGACCGCCAGCACGCGCGCCGGCAGGCCCTCGCCGGCGGTGATCGTCGCCAGCAGCGAGGCGACCCCGCGCCCGCGCAGGATCCGCGCCCAATCGTGCAGCCGGCGGTGGACCTCCTCCCACGCCCAGCCGCCGTCCTCGTCGGCGCGCGCGAGCTGATCGGCCGACCAGCCGATGAACGGCGTCAGGGCAGCGGCGTGCGCGCGGGTCATCGACGCGGGACGCTCGAGTGCCTCGAGCAACGCCAGCCAGTCGCGTGCCGGCTCAGTCGCGAACACACTCCCGGCGCCGTTGATGACGGCCGGGACTCCGGCCGCTTCGAGCGCGTCGCGGACCATCGCAGCCTGGCGGTTGGTGCGTACCAGCACCGCCAGGTGTCCCGGCCGGACGTGCATCTGGGGCCCTTCTGCGCCCTCCGGGACGGTCGCCTCCGATGCCAGCAGCGCCGCCACGTCGGCCGCCAGGTCGCGGACGATGAGCTCGCGCGCGCTCGCCTTGGCGACATAGCCGCCTCGCGTCAGCGACAGCGCCGGGTCCTCACGCAGGGCGACCCTAACCCGCATCGGCGCGCAAACCGGCGCGCCCTGCAGCCGGGACCCAAGATGCCCGGGCGCCGCCTGGACCTGGCGATACGCGATCCCGGGATGTCCGAACTTGACCCCCGATAGGAGCGCATCGTGCGCGTCGATCAGCCGCTCGTCGCTGCGCCAGTTGATCGGCAGCGTCGCGCGCGAGCCGGCCGCGCCGGCCGCCTCGAGGTACGCGTACACGTCGGCGCCGCGGAACGCGTAGATCGCCTGCTTTGGGTCGGCGATCAGGACCAGCGTGACGCCGCTGTACGCGAACGCGAGGCGCATGATCTCCCACTGGGCCGGGTCCGTGTCCTGGAACTCGTCGACCAGCACCACCTTGTAGCGCTCGCGCAGCTGGCGCGCGGCGGCGTCGCCTCCTTCGCCGGTCAGCGCCGACCCGAGCCGGGTCACGAGGTCGTCATAGGTCATCACCGCCAGCCCTCGCTTGCGTGCCTCGAACTCGGCACGGGCCGCGTGCGCGAGCCGTCCGCGCATCTGCGCGTTGTCGGTGTCGCCCGCGAGGATCGTCGCTCCCGGGTTGCCGATCGCGGCCCGCGCGATCCTGACAGCTTCGCCGAGGCCGAAAGCCGGGGCGCCGCCGTGGCTGAAGCGACGCACGTAGAGGTCATCGACCACCTCCGATGCGAGGTCCGAGAGGTCCTCGACGAACGTCACGTCCGGCTCCAGATCGCCCGCGATCCCGAGCCCGCCGAGCATCTCCTGACAGAAGCCGTGGGTCGTCGCGATCGTCGCCGCATCGAAGCTCGCGACCGCGCGGGCGAGGTGGTCGCGGCGCTGCTGAACCTCGTCGACGGTTCCCTGGGCGAGCAGCGCCACGAGCCGGTCCTCTTCGGCCAGCACCCCGGCCAGCGCCCGCGTTAGTCCCTGCTCGGCGCTGACCAGCCGCTCGCGCACGCGCTCGCGAAGCTCGCCGGTGGCAATCCGCGTGAACGTCACCAGCAGCAGCCGCTCGAGTCCGAGCCCGTCGGCCACGTGCCGCGCGGTGAGCGCTGCGATCGTGTACGTCTTGCCGGTCCCGGCGCTTGCCTCGAGCACGGTCACGCCGCTCGGCAGCGGGCCGCATACGTCGAATTCCGCGGGGGCGAGTTCGACGCTCACCGCGCGC
>JBKQJQ010000457.1:0-2557 GCA_052147875.1 Solirubrobacteraceae bacterium
CCGCCATCGATGTCGCCGCGTCGTATACGACCACGGGCCGCGCCGAGTCGACCCCGGCGGCGCGCATCGCGGCACCAAAGGCGTCGGCGGTCGGAAGCGGATGGCGGCCGCCCGCTCCCGGAGGGCCTGAGAGAGCGGAGTCGAGATCGACGAACACGGCGCCGGGAATATGGCCCTGCTCGTAGAGGTCGCGACGCGCGCCGGTCGCCAGCTCCCACCGAACGTCGAGCAGCGCGGACGGCGTAAAACCGAGCAGTTCGGTCAGTTCACCTGCGGACAGTAGCGACGAGATCACCCCCGTCGTTGTACTACGCCGGGATCGCCGCGTGTTGGGATTGGCCGATCTATAGACTGGCCCGGCACGTGGATTGGGCGGCATCGACAGGCGCCTTCATTGCCGACGGCGCCCACCTCGGAGATGATGTCACCGTGTCGCCGGGAGCGGTGATCCACGGTGACGCGCAGGTCGGGGCTCGTAGCCACATCGGCTCGGGCGCGGTGCTCTACGCGTGCGTGGTCATGGGCGAGCAATGTGTGGTCGACGACGGCGCCATCCTTGGGAAGCGTCCGCGACTGAAACCCGGGTCAAGAGCTGGAGAGCACCGTTATCAGCAGCTGGTCCTCGAAGCCGGCGTGACGGTGGGTTCCGGCGCCATCCTCTACGCAGGAGCTCGGATCGGATCCCGCACGGCGATTGGCGACCAAGCACAGGTGCGCGAGCGATCAACTGTTGGGGCGGACACGGTCGTCGGACGCGGCGCCGCAATCGAGTTCGACACTAGCGTCGGCTCCAGAGTGACGATCGACAATGGCGCCTACGTCACGGCCGGATCGCTCGTTGAGGATGACGTCCAAATTGGTCCCGGCGTCGTCACGACCAACGACAACACGATGGGCCGCCATGGGCCTGAGCTGACTCTCAGGGGCTGCGTGCTTCGGCGTGGGTGTCGAATTGGTGGCCGAGTGACCCTCCTGCCCGGAGTCGAGGTCGGAGAACAGGCGACGGTTCTGACGGGCGCGGTCGTAACTCGGAATGTTGAACCAGGGACGGTCGTAGGCGGTGCGCCGGCGCGGCCGACGACCGCCAGCCGCTCCGCAACCCCGGACGAGCCGGCGACGCCGACCGCTTAGGGGCTACGCCGCCAGACCGCCGGTCGCGACCCTGCCCGCGACGGCGTCCATCCGCCCCGCGCGGACCGGAGCCGGGGTCAGCCAGGCGGCGATAAGAACGAGCGCAAACGCCAGGAACTCGATCGCGAGCGTGACCGGGTGCCCGGATAGTGGATCGCCGAAGACGATGATCCCGCCGACGATCCCGGTCACGTTGGCGGCCGTGCCGGTCACAGCGATCACCGGTACGGCATCGCCGTCCTGCAGCCCCTTGGCGGAGCTGTAGAAGGCTGCAACCGAGGCGGCAACCGTGACCGCGGTCCACGGGCTGAGCAGACCGAGCACCCCGTGCGAGCCGACCATGCCCGAGATCGCCTTGACCGAGACGTCGGACACTCCAAACAGAATCCCCGAGGCCGCACCGAGCATGAAGCCGTGGTGTTGAGCGGGAGCGCCGATGCGCGGGCCCATGATCAGCAGCGTGCCGGCCACCAGCAGCGCCGCCTCGAACGCGATCATCCCCGGCACCGAGAAGCGCGAGTGCGCGCCGTGCACCGCGGGCAGGCTGACCGCGAGCAGGATCAGGCCGGCGGCGGTCAGCGTGATCCCGAGCCACTGGCGGCCCGAGATCCTGGCGCCGAAGCTCCGTTCGGCCATGATCGCGAGCAGTACGACCCCCCCTGCGAGGACCGACTGCACGATCGATAGCGGCGCGACCGACATAGCCGCGACATGAAAGAGCCAGGCAGCCGCGGCGATCGCCATCCCGATCGCGAACATCTTCGACGAGTACAACGCCAGCGCTGACCGGACCGGATGGCGGATGTCGACGGCCGGCGCCGCGCACGCCCCCCGATGCTTGAACAGGAAGCCGATGTTCGTCGTCAGCGCGCAGGCGAGCGCGAGCAGAATGCCTAGAACTGGAGTCAAGTTTGTCTGAACCTGGATCGAAAGCCGGACAGTTGCCCTCAGACTGGGTTCTCGGCAAGGCCTCGAGTCATCTTGAGAGAACCTGCGCAATGCTCAGCAAAACCTGGACATCGCGCTGACCGGCTGTGGGGTACGTACCCTAGGCACTGTACGTAAAAACCTTCTATGAAGCCCCCGCTTCTCCTGATCGACATCGACGGCGTGATATCCCTGTTCGGTTTTGACCGCGCTCAGCAACCGCACGGGAACTACGTAGCCGTCGACGGGATCGCGCACTTCCTATCGACCGAGGCGGGAGAGCAGCTGATCGCGCTGAGCGACGAATTCGAGCTCGTCTGGTGCAGCGGCTGGGAGGAGAAGGCCGACGAGCACCTGCCATTCGCGCTCGGACTCCCCGCCGGGCTCGAGCACGTCACGTTCGACCTCGAGGACACCGGCGACGGGCGCCACTGGAAGCTGGCCTCGATCGATCGCTATGCCGGCGCGCAGCGGGCGCTCGCCTGGATCGACGACGACC
>JBKQJQ010000458.1:0-11781 GCA_052147875.1 Solirubrobacteraceae bacterium
CGCTCGCGGTGTCGCTCGAGCTGCTGGCGGACAGGGAGAACAACCCGCGCGCGAAGGTGCTCGCGACCGCGCTTGACCGCGCTACCGGCTCAGTGCTCGAGCAGGGTCGCTCCCCGTCGCGCAAGACCGGCGAGCTCGACAACCGCGGCAGCCACTTCTATCTGGCGCTCTACTGGGCCCGGGAGCTCGCGCAGCAGACTGACGATTCGGAGCTCGCGGAGCGCTTCGCGCCGCTGGCCGAGCGGCTCGGCGACGCCGAGCAGCAGATCGTGCAGGAGCTCGCCGAGGTGCAGGGTTCACCGGTCGACGTCGGCGGCTACTACTGGCCTGACTCGGAGCTCATGGCAACCGCGATGCGTCCCAGCAAGACGCTCAACGAGGCACTGGAGGGGATCTAGCCGATGATCGGTGAGGCGAAGCTGGACAACGCCGGCGAGGGCAGGGCGCCGGTCGGCGAGGGTTGGTTCGTGCTCAACGCCCGCGAGGCGCGCTGGCTGGAGGGCGATTTCGGCGCCTACACCCGCTTCGAGGGCGACGTCAGGTTCCCGCGGATCGGGATCAACATCGGTGTCCTGGCTCCCGGTCAGCCCGCCTGCTACTACCACGGCGAGGATGAGCAGGAGGACTTCCTCGTCCTGTCGGGCGAGTGCCTGCTGCTGATCGAGGGCGAGGAGCGCCGGTTGACGGCCTGGGACTTCGTCCACTGCCCGGCTTGGACCGAGCACGTGTTCATCGGCGCCGGCGACGGTCCGTGCGCAGTTCTGGCGGTCGGGTCACGGCTGCGCGATGACGTCGTGTACCCCGCCAACGAGCTTGCCCAGCGCCACGGCGCTGGCGTCAAGCGCGAGACGCGTGACCCGCGCGAGGCGTACGCGGAGCTCGCCGAGGACCGCGAGGTGCCCTACCGCGACGGCTGGCTCGCGTGAGCCTCAGCTCGTAAGCGCGTCGGCCAGCGACGCCTGCAGCGCGAGCGCCCGGGTCAGCGCCGGCGCCGCTCCGAGCATCTCGAACGCGTCGATCGCCTCGGCCAGCAGTGGCGCCGCGTCGCCGTCTCGCCGCTGGCTCTGAAACCAGGCGGCAAGGTCGAGTTGCGCCACCGCGTGCCAGTACGGATAGCCGAGCGACCGAAAGCCGTCGATCGCGGCGGTCAGGCCGGCTTGCACCGCGTCCTGCTCGCCGGCGGCGGCATCAGTCAGCGCTCGACCCCGCGCGAGCTGAAAGCGCAGAAACGGAGGCACGTGCCCCGGGGGCTCGTCGGCCAGCAGCGTCACCAGCTCGCGGGCGCGTTCGAGGCGGCCGAGCTCGAGCGCGGCCTGGAGCGTGTCGGGCCAGGCGTACCGGACGCTCTCGTTGGCGACGCTGAGCTTGCCGATCGCTTCGTCGAGCATTGCGGTGCCGCGCTCCAGCGCCTCGTCGAAGCGCCCCTCGGCGACCAGCAGGCCGACCACCGCGGCGCGGTAGATCGCCCTGAACTCCGGGTCCTCGGTCTCCTTCCAGGCGTCCAGCCGTCCAAGCGACTCGCGCGCACGGCCGGTATCGCCCCGCAGGGAGGAGAGCAGCGTCAGCGGATAGTGGATGGTTTCGGTCGGGCTATGCTCCTCGTCTTCGAACAGCTCGCGGCCCAGTCGCTCGATTTCGTCCCAGCGACCGCTGAGCAGGTGGACCTGCATCAGGTTGCCGACGCTGTGGCCAACGAGATAGCGGTCACCGCGCCGCTGGGCGGTCGCCATGCTCGACTCCAGCAGCTCCTCGGCTCCCGGCACATCCCACTGCAGGCGCAGGTTGGCGCTGTTGCCGCGGGCGCGGTTTAGCTCCACCACCAGGTCCTCGCGCTTGGCGATCTCGGTCGCTGTATCGAGCAGCCCGCGCGCCTCCTCGACCCGGCTCGTCTGCAGGTAGATAACGGCCTTATCGATCAGCGCCTGGCAGACCAGCTGCGGCAGCTCGAGCGCCTGCGCGATCACCAGCGCGGCCTCGATCGCGGGCGCCGATTCGTTGTAGCGGCCGCCGAACGCGAGCGCGTGGCCCAGCGCGCAGTTGAGCGCACCGACCTCGGCGTCGAGCCGGTCGGGACCGAGCATCTCGAGCGCGGCGGCGAGCCGCTCGGCGGCCTCGTCGTTACGTCCCAGGCGCACGAGCGAACGGCTGATGCTGCGCGTCACCTGCGCCGCCTCGCGCTCATGTCCCGCCGCCGTGAACGACTCGGCGGCCGCCTCCAGAAGCTGCAGCGACTCGTGCATCCGTCCGGCGTGAAACGCCATCTCGCCGGCGGCCTGGGTGAGCTCGGCGCGCTCCAGCCCATCGGTCGCCAGCTCGGCGGCCGTCCGGTAGGAGCGCTCGGCCACCTCCGGGGCGCCGACCGTTGCCGCGCGCTGCGCAGCGCGTCGCAGCGCATCAAGCGACAGCAGCCGCAGCTCGTCGGCGTCGGGATCGCCGTGGGCCGCGTGGAAGGCGTCGAGGTAGTGCGATGCGATCACCTCAGCGACGTCCTCGCCCTCGTTCGGGAATGCGCGCTGCAGATGCTCGGCGGCGGCGCGATGGCGGACCTTGCGTTCGCCCCGCGACAGCATCTCGTAGGCGACCGTCCGCAACATTCCCTGCGCGAACGCGTACTGGCCCTGGTCGGGCGACAGCGGGTCGGCGCGGATCATCAGCACCTGCTTGCGGACCAGCGATTCGAGCAGAGAATCGAGCTGCTCCTCGGGGATCTCGCTCAAAGCGGCGGCCGACGAACGTGGGAACGCACCCCCGAACACCGACATCGCCTTCACCAGCGCTCGCTCGTCACGGCCGAGTGAGTCGAGTCGCGCCGCCAGCAGCGAGCCGAGGCTTGCGGGCACGTCGAGCTCCCCCAGCTCGGCGACCAGCTCCAGGCGTCCATCACGCTCGGCGACCACGCCACGGTCGGCGAGCGCGCGGACTGTCTCGATCGCGTAGAGCGGCACGCCCTCGGCCTGCGCGACGATTCGCGCCGCCGCCGCGTTGGGGAGTCCTTCGACGAGCCCGGCGAGCAGTTCGCGCATCGCGCCGTCGTCGAGCGGCTCGAGCCCCAGGAAGATCGCGCCTCGCCGTCCGGCCGGCCAGCCATCGGGGCGCGCCGCGAGCTCGGGCCGCGACAGCGTCAGGACGAAGATCGGGCTGGCGGCCGACCACTCGAGCAGATGCTCGATGAAGTCCAGCAGGCCCGCGTCCGCCCACTGCAGGTCCTCGAACACGAGGATCACCGGCTGGTGCTCGGCGAGCCGCTCGAAGAACAGTCGCCAGCCGGCGAACAGCTCCTCGCGTCCCAGCCCCGGCTCGGCGACGCCGACCAGCGCACCCAGCCGCGGCGACAGGAACTCGCGATCGGCGGCGTCGGGGATCCAGCGGTCGAGCCCCGCATCGAGCTTCGCTGCCGCCTCGAGCGCCGGCGCGTCCTCGGCGATCCCGAGCCGCTGGCGAACCATCTCACCGAGCGCCCAGTATGCGACCCCCTCGCCGTACGACAGGCAGCGTCCCGAATGCCACAGGTAGGTGTCAAGCAAACCGTCGATGTAGTTGAAGAACTCGCGCCGCAGCCGAGTCTTGCCGACGCCGGCCGCACCCGACACCGCGACCAGGCGCGCGGCGCGGCGCTCGACCGCTCCGTGCAGCAGCTCCTTGAGCAGCCGCAGGTCCCCGTCGCGGCCGACGAACGGCGCCTCGAACACCTGCTCACGCTCGCGACCGCCCACACCCGCGACCACCCGCGACGCGCGCCACAGTCGCAGCGGCTCGGACTTGCCCTTGACGGAGTGCTCGCCCGCGTCCTCGTACGCGATCGCAGCCGACGTGACCTGCCGGGTGACCTCGTCGACGAGCACCGTCCCCGGGTCGGCAGACGACTGCACGCGCGATGCCGTGTTGACGCGGTCGCCGACGACCAGACCCTCGCCAGGATGCTCGAGCGCCGCGACCTGTCCGGTCGTCACCCCGGCTCGCGCCCGCAGCCCCGGCACCCCGAGCCCCTCGCCGAACACGGTGACAGCGTCGACGATCTCCAGCGCTGCGCGAACGGCGCGCTCCGCGTCGTCCTCGCGCGCGACCGGCACCCCCCAGACCGCCATCACCGCATCGCCGATGAACTTCTCGACCACGCCTCCATACCGCTCGACGATCGTTCGCGCCGAATCGAAGTAGTGGCCCAGCAGCGCGCGGACGTCCTCGGCTTCGCGGCTCTCCGACAGCGCAGTGAACCCGACCAGGTCGACGAATAGGACTGAGACCAGGCGCAGCTCGGGCGCTAACTCGGGGACCGGGGCGGGCGCGACCACCGCGGCTGCGGGCGCTAGCGCCGTGCCGCACTCGTCGCAGAACCGCTGGCCAGCGTCGTGCGGGGCGCCACACGATGGGCATCGCAGCACGAGCGCCGTCCCGCACACCTTGCAGAACTTGGCGCCCTCCTTGTTCTCAGCCTGACAGTTGCTGCAGATCATGCGACCCCAGATGACGGAAGACGAAAGCCTATCCAAGCGACCCCCCGTTACCTGGGTAGAGCGGAAAGTATTGCCACCTGATAATCGGGGAATGTAAGACTGGCAGTAGCCCCAATCCCCGACTGACAGGAGATCCCATGACAGACAGCGTGTATCGCGTCACAGAGGTCGTCGGCGTCAGCAGCGAATCCTGGGAGGCGGCTGCGCGCACCGCCGTCGAGACGGCTGCGAAGAGCGTGCGCGAGCTGCGGATTGCCGAGGTCGTCCGCCAGGACCTGACGATTGAGGACGGGCACGTTCTCAACTACCGGGTTCGACTCGGGATCTCGTTCAAGTACGACCCCGACTGAGTCACCGCCCGTTAGAGGCTCGCTCCGGATGACCGGCCGGAGCGAGCTGGCTAGGCGCTGGTCAGCGTTGCCGACAGCGTTGGGCTCGAGGCGAGCGTCTGGAGGACGACGCAGTAGCGCTCGGTGAGCTTGAGCAGCGTCTCGAGCTGCTGCTCATCCGCCTCGGTGTCGAGCTCGAACGACAGCCGGATCGCCGAGAATCCCACCGGCGCCTCGCGATCGACCCCGAGCGTGCCGCGGAAATCGAGGTCGCCTTCGGCCGTGACCCGCCCACCGTCGATCGGGATCTCGAGTGACGTTGCGACCGCTCCAAGCGTCACCCCCGCGCAGGCGACCAGTGCTTCGAGCAGCATGTCACCGGAGCACATCAGTGAGCCGTCGCCGCCGCTGGCGGGGTGAAGACCGGCGCGCGCCAGCGCGCGACCCGTTGCGACCGAGCATGAGATCCCCTCGTCTAGCGCACCGGTCGCCGACAGGGTGATGAGCGCGGCCTGCGGGTCGGCCGTGTACTGCTCCTTCAGTGGCGCTTGGAGCGCGCGCAGTTCGCCCCGATCCACGTCAGCGAAACGTATCGGCGGTGATCTGGGTGACCTCGGTGACGACATCGGCCGGAAGCCCCGCTCGCCTGGCGGCGGCGACGATCGCGTCGGCACTCGGGGCCTCGTAGAGGCAGTAGGTGCGGTGCCGGTCGGCGCTCAGGAAGGAGAACATCCAATTGACGCCCTCGTCGGCGTTGATCTCCTCGATCAGCTGCACGTCGTCGCTGCTCGGGTCGAGCTGTTCCGCAAACGTCCGCTCGATTACATACATCGGCATGGTCCGATCCTACCGGTCCCGGTCGCGTTCGAGCAGGGCTTTTCGATATGCGTAGCCGGCCGCGTCGGTGCGGTTGGCGGCGCCGGTCTTGCGCAGGATGTTGCGCACGTGGTTGGCGACCGTGTGGCCGCTGATGAACAGCTGCGCGCCGATCTCGCGGTTGCTGTGGCCGACCGCCACCAGCCGCAGGATCTCGACCTCGCGCTCGGACAGGTCGTCGGGCCATTCCCGCTCGCCCTGCGCGCGGGCGCCAAGCGCACTGGCGCGAGCGAGCAACGTCGGCAGCCCGATCCGCTCCGCAAGCAGCGCCGCCTCGGACAGCAACTCCGAGGCGCGCGTCGCGTCGTCACCGCGGCCTCGCATCCGCAGCGTGCGCCCGTACGCATAGAGCGTGTGTGCGACCCAGGTGGTGGCGCCAATCTCGCGATTGAACGCCAGCGCCTGCTCGAAGTGCGTAATCGCGAGCGCGTGATCGTCGAGCGTGGCGGCCAACAGCCCGAGATAGCGATCGGCCGCGCCGTAGCACGCGACCCCGTGACCGACGACGATGTTGCCGCCCGCCATCGGCGCCAGTTCGGGGTACAGCAGCGCCGCGATCGATCTGTCGCCGACCGCCGCGCACGCATCGGTGAGATACGCCAGCGAGGCGACCCACAGACCAAGGCGCAGCTCGTCGAAGCCGCGGTCCCGGATCCGCGCCAGCTCACGGCGCGCCTCGGCGTCCATTCCCAGCTCTGCCAGCAGCGCGGCATACCCCGGCCGCCACGCGGTCCGCGCCAGTCGACTGTCCGTCAACGCCCTGATTGGGACCGCGAGCTCGGCCAGGCGGCCCTGCTCGCGCCGGACGCCGAACATCTGAATGCCGTGGATCCCGGTTGCGGCTCGGCCGGTCAGGAGCCGGCTCCACTCGCGCGAGCGTTCCGCGGCGGACTCGGCCTCGTCGAGTCGCCCGAAGCAGAGCGCGAGCGTCGACGCGTAATGCTCGCTGACGTGTAGAGCGAACGGCTGGCGCAGCCGGAGTGCGAGCGCGCGTACTTCAAACAGCTCGTGCTCGGCGGTGCGCAGCTCGCCGATCTCGATCAGTCCGGCGACCCGCCAGACCATCGCGTCGAGTTGCAGCTGGGTCTCACCTAGGCCCTCGGCCACGACGCGGCTCTCCGAGATCATCTCGACCGTGCGCGCCGCGTCGCGCTCGGGGTGTGACCAATAGGACCGCATCAGCACGGTCGCGAGCCCCAGTTGGTCTCCTAGCGCACGCGCCGTCGCGAGTGCCCGCTCCTCGGCGACTGCGCTCGCCTCGAAGTCACCGGCGAACGCATGCGCACGACTGAGTCCCGACAGCAGCATCACGCGCAGGTTGGACTCCGCCCCGAGCGTGCGATCCGCCTCCTCGAGCAGTTGGACCGCGCCCTCGTCGATGATCCCGGGGCGCCAGCAGGCGTCCTCGAAACCGATCGCGGCTCGGGCCAGCAGTTCGGCATGGCCGAGCTCGCGCGCGATCCGTGCTGCTGCGCGATAAGCGGCCAGCGCCGCGTCGGATCGGCCGGCACGAAAGCGCGCGTCGCCCAGTTCGAGCTCCGTCTCGGCGCGCAGCCTCGGATCTTCGATTCCGAACTCGAGCGCATCCTCCAAACGCGCCTCGGCTTCGTCGAAATCGAGCGCCAGGAACGCCGCCCGTCCGGCCAGCAGCGCGTACCCGCTCGCGCGCCGCGGGCCGTCGATTGCCGCCGCGGCGCCGAAGTGGTAGGCGAGCTCGGCGAGCCCCCGGGTGTCGCCGGTGCGCCAGCCGCGTTCGAGGCTCTCGGCGACTCGCAAGTGAAGCTCTGCCCGTCGCAGGCTGGGCATGCGGTCATACAGCGCGCGGCGCACGAGCTCGTGTGTGAAGCGGTAGCTGAGCCTGCGTCCGCTGACCTCCTCGATCATCCCATGCGCGGTCGCTTCCGCGAGCGCCTCGCGAAGCTCCGGTTCACCGAGCTCGGCCGCACGGACCATCTCGAGGTCGAATTCCGGTCCCGCGACCGCGGCCACGTCGAGCGCCGCGGTGGTCGCCGGGCTCAGTCGTGCGACTCGCTGGCTGACGACCTCGCGCACGCCCGCCGGACTGCCGATCTCAGTCGGCGCCGCTGCCAGGCTCGCGACGCCGCCATCGACCAGGACGACGTGGGTCTCGATCAGCGAGCGCCACAGCTCGGTGATCAGAAACGCGTTTCCGGCGGTCAGTTCGTGGATCGGCCGTGCCAGGTCGCTGACATCGGCACCCAGCTGCTCGCCGGACGCTCGCGCCACGAACTCCGACACCTCGTCGGTGCTGAGACCTTCCAGCCGCAGACGCACGAGCCCCTCGGATCGCCGTAGATCGGCGAGCGCGGCCGACAGCGTCTGCGGAACCTCAGCGTCGGTATCCCGGAACGTGGCGACCAGCAGCGCCCGCGCCTCCGGGGCACCGCGCGCGAGGTGCCGCACGAGCAGCAGCGTGGGCGTGTCGGCCCAGTGGAGATCTTCGATCACGACGACGAGCGGCTTCCGGCGACTGACCGCCACAAGCACGTCGGCGACGGCGCTGTGCAGGCGGTGGCGCTCGGTGTCGGGATCGGCTGCGACCGGGGCCGGCAGCTCACCCACGGACGCCGCCAGCTCCGGCAGCAGCCGGCTGAGCTCGCCGCCCTCGGGGCCGAGCTCGGTTCTCAGAATCGTCGGCTCGCTGTCACGGACGAGCTGCTCGAGCGCCTCGACGAACGGGCGGTAGGGACGTCGAACGACTGCATCGCACGCGCCGTACAGGATCAGCGCGCCGCTGTCGGCGGCTTCGCGCGCGAACTCGCGGACGAGTCGGCTCTTGCCCGACCCAGCCTCGCCGCCGATCAGCACCAACTGAAGGCCCTGGCCCTCGACCCGCGGCGTCAGCATCGCCAGCGTCGCCAGTTCGCGCGCACGCCCGGCGAACGGGAAAGACGGATTTAGGCGAAGCGGCCCCGGCAGCCTAGGCATCGTGTGACGCTCCCCAGCACGAATAGTCAGACTTGATCATCCTATGCGTCAGTTCACCGTCAGTCGAGGCCCGAGAAGCGGTCAGATCGTGTCATGACAGAGACGTTCTCGAGGCGTAGCTTCTTGCCTGGGCCAAATGTGGGGGCCCGGACACGATCTACACCGGGAGGACAGGATGACCGCCACAACACCGCTGGGCGAACGCGCACGTCGCGAACTCGCTGATCTCGACGACCGCATCACCCGCCCGGGCGATCCCGGTTATGACGATGCACGTGCCGTGCACAACGCAATGATCGACAGGCACCCCGCGCTGCTGGTCCGGTGCGACAGCGCCCAGGATGTGGTTCGCTGCATCGCGTTCGCGCGCGCCAATGAGCTTCCGGTCGCGGTCCGCTGCGGCGGCCATAACGGCGGTGGTCTGGGGGTCGTGAACGATGGGCTCGTGATCGACCTGGCCGGCCTCAAAGAGGTCGTGGTCGACGACGCAGCGAACACGGTGCGTGTGGGCGGGGGCTGCACATGGGGCGAGGTCGACCGGGCCACCGCTGATTACGGCCGCGCGACGCCGTCGGGGATCATCTCGACGACCGGCGTCGGCGGACTCACGCTCGGCGGTGGGCTCGGCCATCTGACGCGGGCCTACGGCCTGACGATCGACAGCCTGACCGGGGCCGAGGTCGTGCTCGCCGACGGCTCGATCGTGCGCGCGAGCGCCGACGAACACCCCGACCTGTTCTGGGCGCTGCGAGGTGGAGGCGGCAACTTCGGCGTCGTCACATCGTTCGAGTTCCGCACGCATCCCACCGGCGCAGCGTTGATGGCGGGGCCGACGTTCTGGCCGATCGAGCAGACGCCTGAGGTGATGCGCTTCTACCGGGAGTTCATCCAGGCCGCTCCGCGCGCCGTGAGCGGGTTCTTCGCGGAGATGACCGTGCCCCCGGTCGAGTTGTTCCCAGCCGAGCTGCACATGCGCAAGGTCTGTGCGGTCATGTGGTGCATCGTCGGCTCCGAGCAGGACGCTGCCGACTTGCTGGCGCCGGTCCACGGCGTCGGCACGCCGCTGCTGCACGGCGTCGGTCCGGTCCCACACCCGGCTCTGCAGAGCCTGTTCGACGGCCTCTACCCGAAGGGTCTGCAGTGCTACTGGCGGGCGGACTTCTTCAACGAGCTGTCAGACGAGCTGGCCGACCGGCACCTCGAGTGGGGCCAGAAGCTGCCCTCGATGCAGTCGACCATGCACCTCTACCCGATCGACGGTGCGGCCCATGACGTCGGCAACGGCGACACCGCGTTCAGCTACCGGGACGCTGGCTGGGCCGAGGTCATCTTCGGCGTCGATCCCGATCCGGCCAACGCCGAGACGATCCGTGACTGGTGCGTCGGCTATTGGGAGGCGACACACCCCTACTCGGCCGGCGGCGCGTATGTCAACTTCATGATGGACGAGGGGCAAGAGCGCGTCCGCGCCACGTATCGCGACAACTACGATCGCCTCGCACAGATCAAGGCGCAGTACGACCCGGACAACGTCTTCCGGGTCAACCAGAACATCCATCCGGCGTCCTAGCCGTTGTGCAGCGGTCCCTCGGGGCCGGGACCGCTGCAATTCCTCTCTTGCCTAGGTTTCCTCGCGGCGCGAGCGGATAGGCTCGCCACCAATGGCCTCTGAAGGGGCAATGTGAGCACTGGATCTGCGAGCCCGCAGCAACCGGCCGTGCCGCTGCGCCACCGGCTCAACGTCGACGCGATGGCCGCCGACCAGTTGGCGATGTTCCGCGCCGCGATGAGCGCGGCGATGGGCATCAGCGACGAGCGCGGATACAACTACCAGGCCGGCATCCACGGTCTGCCACTGCCGATCAGCTGTGACATCGCGCACGGACGGCCGGTGTTCTTGCCATGGCATCGCGCGTATCTCTATTTCTTTGAGCTGGCGCTCCGCGACCAGCAGCCCGATGTGGCGCTGCCGTGGTGGGACTGGACGACGCTGCCGTCGATCCCGGATGCGTATGGACAGCAGCAGGTGAACGGGCAGCCGAACCCGCTCTACTCGGCAAAGGTCGATCCTGTCGCGCTCGAGCAGGGGGCCAGTGAGGGGGACACGAAGGCGCCGATGACCGAGCGGTTCCCCGGACAACCCGGATCGCCACCGCTGCCGACGGCGGCCGAGATCGAACAGGTGCTGGGGCTCGGGAGCTTTCTGGACTTCACCCATCAGCTCGAACAGCTGCACAACAACGTCCACGTCTGGGTCGGTGGGGCTAACGGCCACATGGGCGACATCCCGTTCGCCGCGTTCGATCCGATCTTCTGGGCTCACCACGCGATGATCGATCGCGTCTGGCGGCTGTGGCAGCTGCGTCACCCGCAGGCCGGCGTGCCTGCCAACCTGCTCAGCGAGGCGCTGCCCCCGTTTGGGATGACGGTTGCGCAGACCATCGACTCCGACACGCTCGGCTACGACTACGCCGTCCAGACCACGGGCGGCAGCTCATGAAGCGGTTCGTTTCCCAGCCAGTCGACAACCCCGCTCGCGAGGGCCAGGCCCAGTTTCAGCGCGCGGACCTGATCTTCTACGGCGTCGACCACTCGGGACCGAGCTTTGAGGCGCGCATCTATTTTAACGACGACCGGGTCGACGAGTCCACGGACCGTGAGCACCCTTCGTTCGCGGGCTCGTTCACCGTTTTCGGCCACGCCGGGTGTGCTGGCGACGAGGGGCACTGCGACGTCCCGAAGGGCCCGCCCGACGCGTTCGACCGGCGTCCCCCGCACCCTCTTACGCCGCAGACCAAGACCGTAATCGTCACCGACGCGCTGCGGCGGACGACCGGCGACCAGCTGACCATTACCGTGCTCGCGGTACGTCCGGGCGCTGACGGGCCAGAGGCGGTCGACGCGTTGATGTTCGAACGCTTCAGCCTGTTGACGTACTCGTAGCCGTATCGCTAGGCGAGCGCCGGCGCCTCGGGCAGCGCCGCGAGCGCCGCATCGAGGTCAGCCTGCGAGAACTCCGGGTCCTCCAACTGCCCGGCCAGGAACGCGTCGTAGGCGCTCAGGTCGAAGTGGCCGTGGCCGCACAGCCCGAACAGGATCACCCGCTGGTCGCCGGCCTCGCGCGCCGCGTCGGCCTCCTCGACGACGGCCCTGATCGCATGCGCAGGCTCGGG
>JBKQJQ010000459.1:0-11853 GCA_052147875.1 Solirubrobacteraceae bacterium
CTGGGCGATCCCCGGCGATAGCGGCTGCGGGCACTCCTGCCACGAAGATTCCCTGCAAGAAAATTTGGCGCTAGCGTTCCAACTCCAGAGCGTGCCTTGGGCGCGCAGAGGAGGATGGCATGATACGAGCTGCCGGATGACGGGCTCGAACGCTTCGGCGCGAGCAGCGAGCAGTAGGCCAGGCGGCGGGCGTGTGTCGGTCAGCGGACGCTGACGCCGCTGCGTGAGGCCGCGACCAGCTCTACAAGCCGCACGAGCTTGACGCGCGGGCGGCCGTGCGGCTCGCCCAGCCCACGTTCGTGCTCGTCGATTGCCCGCCAGCCGGCCCAGGTCACGGCCTGGGGCGCGCGCTTCGACAGCCATGCCGCGATCGACTCGGCATCCTCGCTGCCCGGGTCCGGCAGCACGCCCCGCTCGGCGTCGGCGGCGATCTGGGCGACCGTCTCGGCGGCGTCCTTCTTGTTGGTGCCGATCACGCCACTGGGGCCGCGCTTGATCCAGCCGACGACGTACTCGCCGCGCATCGCCTGCCCCTGTTCGTCGTAGACCCGCCCGGCTTCGTTGCGGATCACGCCGGCGCGCTCGTCGAACGGGATCCCGGCCACGGGGCGGCCGCGGTAGCCGATCGAGCGCAGCACGAGCCCGCAATCGATCTCCTTCTCGACCCCAGTGCTGACGGCTCGCAATCGCCCGTCGTCGCCGGCCTCGATCCGGTTGCGGACGACCCGGATCCCGGTCACCGGTCCGTGCTCACCCTCGCCCAGCACCTCGACCGGCGAGTACAGGAAGCGCAGCGAGATCCGGTGGGTGCGGCCTGACGGCTCGCGCTTCGAGTAGGAGCGCAGCAGCTCGACGTTGCGCTTCGTGGTGGGGTCGGCTTCGGTCTCGAGCCACGACTGGCTGTGCTCGTCGAGCTCGAGGTCTGCGGGGTCGACGTACACGTCGGCGCGCGCCAGCTCGCCCAGCTCGCGCAGCTCCGGATTCGTGAATGCCGCCTGCACCGGGCCCCGGCGACCGAGCATCACCACCTCCTCGATCCCCGCTCCCGCCAGCACCGTCAGCGCGTGATCCGCGGTGTCGGTCGGAGCCAACTCCGACGGGTCCAGGACCAGCATCCGTGCGACGTCGATCGCGACGTTGCCATTGCCGATCACGACCGCGCGCTTGCAGCTGAGGTCGAAGCCGAGCTCGGTCGCGTCGGGGTGGCCGTTGTACCAGGCGACGAACTCGGTCGCTCCGTGTGACCCGGGCCGGTCCTCGCCGGGGATCCCGAGCCGCCGGTCGTCTGAGGTGCCGAACGCATACACGACCGCGTGGTAGCGCTCGAGCAGGTCGGCGCGCGAAACCTGATTGCCGAGGATCACCCCACCGAAGAACCTGAAGCCTGGCTTGGCGGCGGTCTTCTCGTACACGCGCGTGACCGACTTGATCTTCGGATGGTCGGGCGCGACCCCCGAGCGGACTAGCCCGAACGGGGTCGGCAACGCGTCGTACAGGTCGACCTCGAAGCCCGCGGTGAGCAATTGGTCAGCCGCGTAGAACCCCGATGGGCCCGCTCCGATTACGGCTGCCCTCACGCGCGCACCTCGATCGCCAGCTCGCGCAGCTTGAAGCGCTGGACCTTGCCGGTCAGCGTCCGCGGCAGCGAGTCGACGAACTCGACGACGTGCGGATACTCGTACCGCCGCATCCGCGTCCGGCACCAGTCGCGCAGCTCTTCGGCGAGCGGCCCGTCGCCAGGCGCACCGTCGCACTCGATATAGGCGGCGATCCGCGACGCGTCGTCGACCATGATCCCGATCACGCCGACACCGGCGACCCTGGGGTGCTCGAGCAGCACGTGCTCCATGTCGATCGGCGACACCCACAGCCCGCCGACCTTGAGCATGTCATCGACTCGCCCGACATAGACGTATGTGCCGTCGGCGCGGCGCTCGTAGCGGTCGCCCGACACGAACCACTCTCCGAGCATGCTGCGCTTGGTCTTCTCGTGCTGGTGCCAGTAGAACGCCGCGCACGAATCGCCCTTCACCTCGAGTTCGCCGGTCGCCGCGCCCTTGAGCACGTTGCCCTGTTCGTCGACCAGCCGCAGCTCGTAGCCGGGCACCGGGCGGCCGGTGGTCCCTGCAATCACGTCGTCTGGCCGGTTTGAGCAGAAGATGTGGAGCATCTCGGTCGACCCGATCCCGTCCAGGATCTCGAGCGCCACGCGCTCCTTGAACCGCGCGAACACCTGCGGTGGCAGCGCCTCGGCGGCCGACACGCAGCGGCGCACGGATCTGAAAGCGTCCTCGATTTCCGGTGTTCGACAGAGCGCGCCGTAGAGGCCCGGAACGGAGAAGAACACGGTCGGCCGGCGGTTGCGCAGCGTCTCGAGGATCGGCTCGGGCCGCGTCGGGCCGCGCATCAGGACCGAGGTCGCACCTGCCCAGAGCGGGAACGACAGCCCGTTGCCGAGTCCGTATGCGTGAAACAGCTTCGTGGTCGAGAACGTGACGTCATCGTCGCGCAGCCCCAGCACCTGCTGACCATACGTCTCGCATGTGACCTGGATGTCGTGGTGCAGATGCACGACGCCCTTCGGCTTGCCGGTCGACCCGGAGCTGTAAAGCCAGAACGCCATGTCGTCGCGATGCGTCGGCGCCGGCTCGAGCTCGTCGCCCTGGGCCGCCAGTCCCTGGTCGAGCTCGACCACATTTGTGTCCTCGACACCGCGCACGAGATAGCGGAGCCGCCGCTCGCCGAATGCCGCCCGCAGACGCTCGAGGCAATCGGCGTCGGTGACGACCAATTCGGCATACGAGTCCTCGATGTAGTGGACGAAGTTGTCGGCCTTGTCGAGCACGCTGACGCTGACCGGCACGGCGCCGATCCGCTGTGCGCCAAGGAACACGATCGGGAACTCGATCGTGTCGTCGAGCACCAGCAGCACTCGATCCTCGCGGCGCACTCCGAGTCCGCGCAGTAGATGGCCGGCGCGGCACATCTGCCGGTAGAGCTCGCCGTAGCTGAGCGTCGCGCCAGACGCGATGAACGCCGGCTTCGACGGCTGCGTCCGGTCCAGCGCGCGGTCGACGATGCTCGATGCATTGAGCCGTTCGCCCTGTGTGGTCATCCTCTACAGCGTACGTTTGACCACAACGGACTTCAGATCCGTGTAGTGGTCGAATGCCTCGGAACCATGCTCCTTGCCGTACCCACTTGACTTCAACCCCCCGAACGGGAGCTCGTCGTAGACCTTGGTCGGCGAGTTGATCCACGTGTAGCCGCAGTCGAGCTCGGCCGCGGCGCGTTCGGCGGATTGCAGATCGCCGGTCCAGACCGCCGACCCGAGCCCGAACGGTGAGTCGTTGGCGAGCTCGATCGCCTCCGCGAGGTCACCGACGCGCCAGATCGGAAGCGCCGGGCCGAACACCTCCTCGCGCGCCATCGGGGAGTCCTTCGGCGGCTCGAGCACCACCGTCGGCCTGTAGAACCAGCCGTTGGTGAGCGCCGGCTCGTCGGGACGACCGCCGCCGGTCAGCAGCTCGCCGCCGCCGGCAACGCTCTCGTCGACCTGGCGCTCGAGCAGCTCTCGTTGGCGCCTTGAGTGCAGTGGCCCCATCTGGACGCCGGGTTCGGTTCCGATTCCGAGCCGCAGCCGGCCCGCCTTGCCGACGACCGCCTCGATCACCTGTTCGGCGACGGATTGCTCGACGTACAGCCGCTTGATCGCCAGGCACGCCTGACCACAGTTGTAGAAGCGACCCATGCTGGCCGCACTGGCGGCCCCCGCGAGGTCGGCGTCGGCACAGATGATCATCGGGTCCGAGCCGCCGAGCTCGAGCGTCACGCGTTTGGAGCCCTTGGCAGCGAGCGCGCCAACGCGCTCGCCGGTCGGAGTCGAGCCGGTGAACGCGATCTTGCGCACCAACGGGTGTGTGACGAGCGCCTCGCCGGCGACGGGTCCGGTCCCGGGCACGACGCTGAGGACGCCGGCCGGGAGCCCGGCCTCGGTCAGGATCTCGGCCAGCCGCAGCGTCGTGAACGGGGTCGTGTCGGCAGGCTTGGCGACCACCGTGTTGCCGCACAGCAAAGCTGGCCCCAGCTTGTTGCACAGCAATGTGGTCGGGAAGTTCCACGGCACGATCGCCGCCACCACGCCGAGCGGCCGGCGGAGCACGCGCCCGTCGACGCCCGGATCGAGCCCATGGACGTAAGCGCCGCGGACCTCCTTGGCGAGCCCGGCGTAGTGCTCGAGCGTCTCGGCCGCCTTGTGCAGCTCGATCTGCGCCTCGCGGATCGTCTTGCCCTGCTCGGCGACGAGCAGCGGCGCGAGCTCGTCGACGTGGGCGTCGAACGCCGCGGCGCAGGCGTGCAGCACCTTGCCTCGATCGGCGTAGCCGAGGCGCGCCCAGTCGGCGCCCGCTGCAGCGGCGCTGCGAACGGCGGCGTCGACCGTCTCGGGGCCGGAGCAGTTCACGCGGCCGACCAGCTCGCCGGTCGCCGGGTTGTTGATCGCCAGCGTGTCGCCGTCGATTGTCCGCACGGTGCCGTCGATGAACGCGCCGCGCTGGAGCGGGACCGTGGCGGTCGCGGTCATGATCCGGCGAACTCCGGCCGGCGTTTCTCGACGAACGCGGTCAGCCCCTCGGCTGCGTCCCGGGACCTGAACAGCCGCTCGATCTCCTCGGCCTCGAGCCGCAGTCCCTTGTCGAGCGGCAGTTGTCCGCCGTCATAGACGCAACGCTTGATCGCCGCCAGCGCCAGCCCCGGTCCGCTGGCGAAGCGCTGTGCGACGGCACGCACCTGCTCGTCGGCGTCGCCGGGTTCATACAGCGCGCTGACCAGCCCGATCACGAGCGCCTCGTCGGGCGAGAGCGTGCGCCCGGTGATCAGCAGGTCGAGCGCCCGCGCGGAGCCGATCAGCCGCGTCAGGCGCTGGGTGCCGCCATTGCCCGGCAGCAGGCCGAGCGTCACCTCGGGCGTGCCGAGCTTGTACGAGCCGTTGTTCGCGTACCGGAGGTCGCACGCGAGCGCGATCTCGAGCCCGCCACCCAGCGCGTGGCCGTTGATGTGGGCGATGAACACCTGCGGCGCGGCCGCCATCTGCATGAACGCTGCCTGGCTGGTGCGGATCATGTCCATGTTGGCGTCCACGTCACCTTCGAGGAACTTCTTGACGTCGGCGCCGGCCGAGAAGAACTTCTCGCTCGCGCTGCGGACGATCACCGCGCGGACGCCGCTGCGGATCGACTCGTCGACCGCGTCCGCGAACGCCGTCATCACTGCCAGGTCATACGAGTTGGCCGGCGGGTTGTCGAGCGTGATCGTCGCGACGCCGCCGGCGGCTTCGAACGTGACCCCGCTCATCTCGCCAGACCTCCGACGACAACCGACTTCAGTTCGACGTAGCTGTCGAGTGACTCGAGCCCGTGCTCCTTGCCGAAGCCGCTCGCCTTGACGCCGCCGAACGGAAGCTCGTCGTAGCCGTAGTGGATCTGGTTGACCCACAGCATGCCGGCCTCGATCCCGACCGTCGCGCGATGGATCTTGCGGACGTCATGTGTCCAGATCGAGGAGCCGAGGCCGTAGGGGGTGTCGTTGGCGCGCTCGATCGCGTCGTCGAACTCGCTGTAGCGGAACACGGGCAGGACCGGGCCGAATACCTCCTCGGTCATCAGCCGCGAATCGGCGCCGGGCTCGGCGACGACGGCAGGCTCGAGGAACCAACCCTTGTCATGGCCGCCGGTGCCGCCGCCGGTCAACAGCTCGCCGCCCTTGGCGACGCCGTCCTCGAGCTGGGCGACCAGCTCGTCGCGGCCGGCCCGGCTGTGGATCGGCCCCATCCGCAGACGCGGCTTCTCGGCCTTGAGGGTGCCGTCGCCGGGCTCGTAGCGCTCAACGCGATCGACTAGTGCGCCCACGAACGCGTCATAGACGGAGTCATGTACGAACACGCGCTTGCAGCCGAGGCAGGCCTGGCCGGCATTCCAGTAGCGGCCGATGATCACTGCCTTAACCGCCGCGTCGACGTCGGCGTCCTCGCAGACGATCACCGGATCGGAGCCGCCGAGCTCGAGCGTGATCCGCTTCAGCTGCGGCCCCGCGATCGCGACCACGTGCCGGCCGACTGCGGTTGAGCCCGTGAACGCGACGCGCCGGACGTCCGGGTGCGAGACGAGCGCGTCGCCGATCTCGGCGCCACGGCCGGTGACGACGTTCAGCACGCCGGCCGGTACACCCGCCTCGGCGAACAAACGCGCGACCTCGAGCGTCGCCAACGGTGTCGTCGCCGCCGGCTTGGCGACCACCGTGTTACCGCACGCGAGCGCCGGCGCGACCTTCGTGCCGAGCAGCGTCAGCGGGAAGTTGTAGGGCGTGATCGCTGCGCAGACTCCGATCGGACGGCGCACGACCTGCCCGTATGCGGGCCCGAACGCCGATGGCAGCTCTTGGTATGAGCCCCGGACCTTGGTCGCTGCCTCGGCGTAGTAGCGGACCCCGTGCGCGAGATGGGTGACCTCGCCGAGTGCCTCGGCGATCGGCTTGCCCTGCTCGGAGGTCAGCACCGGCGCCAGGCTGTTCGCGTTCTGCTCGATCAGGTCGGCGGCGGTGCTGAGGATGTGGGCGCGCTTCTCGACGTCGGTCGCGGCCCACTCGGGCAGCGCCCGCTTGGCGGTCTCAACCGCGAGCTCGACATCCGCGCTCGAGCCGCTCGGCACGCTCGACACGACTTCTTCGGTCGCCGGGTTGACGACCTCGAGCTCCTCGCTGGAAGCGGCCTGCCGCCACTCTCCTCCGATCAGCATCGCGGCTTCCATCACATCTCCTCTGCTCGGGTTCTGGTCGCGTCGTGCTCGAGCGCGACGCTCTGTTGAAGGTAGAGGGCGCGGAGCTGCTGGTAGTCGTCCGCGGCCATCTGCGGCCAGCGGCCGGCTGCGCCTGACATCTCCTTCTTCGGCTTGCCGGGAACGCCGGCGGTCAGCATCCCAGCGGGCGCGGTCGCGCGTTCCGTCAGCACGGTACCGGCGGCGAGCATCGCGCCCTCGCCGACATGCGCGTGGTGCAGGACGATCGCTCCCATCCCGATCAGTGCATGATCCTCGATCACGCACCCCTCGACCAGCGCGCCGTGGCCAAGCGTCACCCGGCGGCCGATGATCGTCGGCAGCTCGATCCCGCAGTGGACGACCGCGTTGTCCTGGATCGATGCCTCCTCGCCGACCTCGATGTAGGAGAAGTCGCCTCGGAGCACGGTGCCAAACCAGATGTTGGCGCGATCGCCGACCCGCACGTCTCCGATCAGGACAGCGGTCGAAGCGAGCCACACGTCGCGCCCGATCGTCGGCGCAACCCCGTCCAGCTCTATCAGCGTCGCCATGCCCGGGGCACGCTTGATCTCATGCAGCGAATACTATAGATTGCCGAGCGTCAGTCAACTGTCATATCTGGAAGGGCGCGGCATGGCGAGCGAAATCCCGGTGCAGGAGCTGGCTCAGCAGTCCGAGGACGAGGTCCGAGCGCGCCTGGAATCGGGCAGGCTGGTCGAGGGACTGGCGCACATGTCGCCGCAGTATCTGCTCGGGATACGGCGAATTCTGACCGTTTCGGCGGATACCGAGCTGATCAGCGCGCCCGCGTACCTGCGTGCGGCCCAGCACGCGCCGGCGCTCAACAACTTCGGCTCGGCGGTCTCGATCGTTCAGGACGAGCTCGCCCACGCCCACATCGGCTACCGACTGCTCGGCGACCTCGGGGTCGACTCCAACCAGCTGATCTACGAGCGTGAGCCGGCCGCCTTCAAGTACCCGTACGCGTTCGACGTCCCCCTCGACTCGTGGTACGAGCTCGTGCTCGCCAACGCCCTGTACGACCAGGCGGGGTTCGTGCTGCTGTCGGACGTGCACCGGTCCAGCACCTTCGGACCGTGGAAGCGCGCACTCGCGAAGGTCGACAAGGAGGAGACCTTCCATCTGCGCCACGGCCGCACCTGGGTCCGAAAACTGTGCGCCGAGCGGGACGACCGGCGGGCGCTGCAGGCGTCGCTTGACTGGATGTTCATCCTGACGCTCGAATGGTTCGGGCTGCCGGACGAGCGCAAGCTGCACGCGATCCAGCTCGAGTACGGATTCAAGGGGATGGGCAACGACGATTTGCGTCAGGCGTGGATGGCCGAGGTCGTCCCGTTCATGGAGGAGGTCGGCCTCGACGTGCCGGCACACTTCGACGCCGATCAGCAGCGCTACGTGATCGATTGCCCGTTTCCGGCCGCGTTTGACGCGGAGCGCAAGCAGTGGCTGCTCGAAGAGGGCCCGATCTCGTGGGACGACGTGATGGTGCGCTGGAAGGGACGCGGGCCGATGAACCGTGACTACGTCACGCGACTGCAGAAGGGCTACCGGTCGCGCCTCGCGGTGGCCGCATGAGCGACGCTGTCGAAGCCCGGCTGTGGACCGCGCTCCAGGAGGTCGAAGACCCGGAGATCCCGGTATCGGTCGTCGGCCTCGGTCTGATCGTGGGGCTGAAGTACGTCGCGGCGGAGCGCGCGGTCGAGATCGCGCTGACGTTCACCTCGATGGGCTGTCCGGCGACTGAGTTCATCGAATCCGACATCCGCGAGCGACTGCTGCGCGAGCCCGATGTCGACGAGGTCCGGATCGAGATCGTCTGGGACCCGGTCTGGACTCGCGCCCGGATCCGCGAGGACGCGCGGGCTCGGATGCGTAGTCTGGGGATCGTCGCGTGAGTATCAACTCGACCGAGGTGTGGGAGGTCTTCGCGCGGACCGAATACGACCAGCCACTGCACCACGTCGGCGCTGTCACCGAGGACGACGCGGACCTGGCGCTGGTGTGCGCGCGGTCGATCTACGACGAGCAGCCGTGGATCCAGATGATCATCGTGCCGCGGTCGGCGATCAGGGAGGCGATCCGGGCGTGAGCCCCGCGACGTCGACAGACACACAGCTTGAGGCGACCGCGACGATGATCTCGCTGGTCGGCTCGTTGGCAGATAACAAGGCCGCGCTCGGCCGCCGCTACGCCGAGTGGGCGGTCAGCGCGCCGACCCTCGAGTCGGCGGTGGCGGCCGCGGCGATGGCCCAGGACGAGCTGGGGCACTCGCGTTCGACCTACCCGGTGCTGAAGGCGCTGGGCGCAGAGCCGGGCGACGACGCGGGGTTCGACGGCGACCGCCGGCTGGCGCTGCTCGACGGCGAGCTGCCCGACTGGACCGCCGCGGTGGCGGCCAACCTGCTTGTCGACGGCGTGCTGACGACGTTCGTCGCCGCGTGCGCCGACAGCTCCGTGAGCGCGATGGCCCAGCGGGCCAAGAAGATCCTCCAGGAGGAGGGCTCGCATCGGGTTCACGCCGAGGCCTGGGCGCGCCGGCTGTGCCGCTCGGGCGACGCTCAGCGCGCGCTTCTGATCCAGCGCCTGACCGAGACCTGGGAGCAGGCGGGGCGCTGGGCCGGGCCGGCGGGCGACCCCGGCGTCGAGGCGGCGGTCGCGCAGGGCATGATCTCGTCCGACGCGCCCGCACAGCGCGAGCTCGTGCGCCACTGGCTGCGCGAGCTGCTGGCGACCGAAGGCGTCAGCTTCGTGCTCGACGAGCCGACGGAGTTCTCGCGCTGGGACCCCGCGCGCAGGCGATGGAACATCGACGGCTGAGCTGCCCGTTCTGCGATGCGGGCGACCTCGAGCAGGTCGGCCAGTGGGGGGGTCAGATGATCACCGCCCAGTGGCGCTGTCGCGCCTGCGGGTCCTACTTCGAGGCGATCCGCGACGCCTTCGACGAGCCGCCTGCCCCTGACTCGCGCTCCGCCGCGCCGGGGCCGCGTCCCGCGCCCGCCTCGATCGACCCGAAATAGTCCTGGGCAATCTCGTGCCAGGCAGCGTGACGGTCGTGGAACAGCGCATGCGCGCGTGACCGGGGCCAGCGGGCCGGCAGTAACCGCTCAGGCAGGTCCGGGTCCAGGAACGGAAACTTGCGCCACTCGTGGACGAGCAGCGTCTGGGTGCGGAACACGGCGGCGGGCGTCTTCGGCCGCTGGCGGCCGAAGTCGGCGATGAACTGCTTATAGGCGACCGCCACGCGTTCCAGGTTCCAGGCATCGGCGACTAGCCGCGCCGGATCGCCTAGCGCCCCGAGCTCGGCATGGAATGACAGCAGCTCAGCGACCGAGCCGTTGCTCGACATCGAGAGCAGCTCGTGCTCGCGCTCGACATGGGGTGAGATCCAGACGCCCCCCCCGAGCGATCCGAAGCCCGCCCACGCGAGTTGCGTCCGGAGCCGATGGCGGACGTCGCGTCGCTGCTCGGGGACCCGGAGCGTGACCAGCAGCCACCGCCCCTCCCAGTGCCACGGCCGGCCGAAGCTGTAGATCCGCCGCGCGCCGATGCGAAGCATCTCGGCGGTGCCGGCCGTCAGCTGGGCGCGTGATCGCCTGCCGCTGCGCTCGGAGCGCAGCCAGCCTGCGGCGACACTGCGAGCGAGCGCCTGGCGCGCGGCCTGGGTCTTGACGTCGAGCGTGCCGAGCGCCCCGATCAGCGTTTCATGCCATACGCCCGCGTGCGCCGGCAGAACGTACTCGCCGAGGATCGTGAGCAATAGCGAACGGGCGGCGGGCGCCCCGACGGCGCGGCGGCGCAGCTGGTCGTCCATCTGCCGGAGATTAGTGTCGCCCAGGGTTGTGTTGGTTTGGGCCGAGCGGGTAGTACCTGAATGTCGCTTTGAGGCGGCGTCCTGGCAGATAGGGGACGGGCGACGCCCGCGACGCAGAGTCAACGCTCGGAGGCACAAGCCCCCGGCGAGCCGACCGCTTTGGAGGTCCGCAAATGGCCGTAACCACAACTGATGCCCCCCGGACAAGCGACCGGGCAATTGACACCCGGCAGCCCGTGGGCCCCGAGACTCGCACCGAGAGAGGGGCCAGTCTGGCGCGCGGTCCGGCATTGATTCTCGGGACGATCCTGCTCGTCGCCGGCCTGTACTTCATGTACAAGCAACACACGTTCCTGAGGTTTTCGAACTTTCCGAACGGCAACGCGCCGGTCCCAGGCAAGGTTTTCCTCGGCATCTTCGGCGTCAACGGCTGGAGCGGTATGTTCACCGCCGCCGCCGGCGGGCTGTTGCTGTTCGGAGCCGCGGAGCACGTGCTCGCCAAGATGATGAGCCTGATCGTCGGGGCTGCGCTCGGCGCCGCGGCGATCATTGCGCTGGTCAGCGGCAATGTGCTGGGCATGGCGGCCGCCAACCACTGGACTGAGCTCCTGTGGGGCGTCTCCGCGGTGATCCTGCTGTTCAACACCCTGGCGCCGCGCGGTTCGAGAACCGTCGTCGCCGAGTCGGGCGCAGGTACGGTCCGCCGCCGCGGCCTGCGTCGTCACCGCGCTGAGACGGGTGCGGCCGGTGCGGTCGCAGGTGCCGAGGCCGAGCGCATCCATGAGCGCCACAAGCACGAGCGGCGCGACGGCGAGTCGATCGATGAGCCGCGCGACGACGGTGAGACGCACGCCGCGGTCGCCGATCGCGACCAGCCGGACCGCGACTAAGACCGACAAGCTGGCGGTCGCCGCGCAGGCGGCCTGGACGCAGCGGCGCCCGTCCCTCGATCTCCGCTCGCTGTCAGAGCACGCAGCGGCGGCTGACCGGCACGTTGTCGGTCGGCGCCGGCGGCGGATCCCGCTTGCAGTAGGTCACGCTCCGCACCCTGGTGTCGACGACGCCGAGAAACGGGTACGTGACGCTGTCGGCGACCACCTCGCAGCTGAACGCGACGCGCCCGCCGGGGCGCGACCCGCTGGCACGGCAGCTGGTTCGCTGCAGGGGACCGTCGATCGCGCCGGCCGAGATCTGCGATGCGATCCGGTG
>JBKQJQ010000460.1:0-15929 GCA_052147875.1 Solirubrobacteraceae bacterium
CGATGACATCTGGCGGCGGTGCTTGGGACAACGCCAAGAAGCTGATCGAGGACGGCGCCTACGGCGGTAAGGGCTCCGAGGCTCACGCGGCGGCGGTCACCGGCGACACGGTCGGCGACCCGTACAAGGACACGGCTGGGCCGGCGATCAACCCAATGATCAAGGTGGCGAACATCGTGGCGCTCCTGATCATTCCGCTGATCATCTGATCTAGGGCCGTTCGCTGCGCGTCCCACCGGAGGCAGCGTGGTCGACTGGATGCGTCGCGTTCAGCCAACCCCGACCGAGCTGCCCCGGGTGGGACGTGCAGCTCCCGGCCTGCCTCCGGAGCGGGTGATCCTTCGCGCACGTCTGCTCTTGGTGGCGCGCGGGCGGGGCCGCAAGCGTGAGCTCCGCGCGCGCCGGCCGGTTACGCTCTCCGGGTGTCCGCGTCTGTCGAGCTCGGGCTGCTCCTGGCGCTGCTGACCGCGTTCGGCTCGGTCGCCGGTTTCCTGTACAAGTTCCGCGGCGCGCGCGAGGCTCCGGCGGTTGAGCTGCGGCGGCCGTGGCACAGCACCGTCGCGCTGTTCCGGTCACCGCTCTACTGCCTCGGGATCGCGATCGCGCTCGGGTCCTGGGGGCTGCACGTGGGCGCGCTGGCGCTCGCTCCGATCTCGCTGGTGCAGTCCGTGATCGCCGGCGGCCTCGTGCTGCTGACGTTCGTCGCTGACCGAATGTTCGGGATCGCGGTCACGCGCCGGCAGTGGATCTGCGTCGCGTTGACAGCCGCCGGGCTTGCGTTCCTGGCCGCAACGCTCGACGGCGACGCCAACGGCGCGCACTCGCACTACGACCCGCAGACGCTGGCCCTGTTCCTCGCGATCGTCGGCTGCGCCGGGCTGCTGCTGGCGCTCAAACCTCGTCGCCCGGCGCTGTTGGCCGCCTCCGCCGGCCTTCTGTGGGCGACATCAGACACGTCGATCAAGGCGCTCAGCTCGCATCTGAGCGCGCTCGGCTGGGCGGTCGTGATCCATCCGCTCGCGCTCGTGATCCTGGTCGCGTCGCTCGTCGGCCTGCTGATCTCGGCTCGCAGCCTGCAGCTCGGCGATGCGGTGCCGATGATCGCGATCACCTCGGCGGCCGCCAACCTGACGACGATCGCCGCTGGCCCGATCGTGTTCGGCGAGCCGATGCCCGCCAGCCGGCTGGGGCTGGCGGTGCGGCTGCTCGCGTTCGCGTTCGTGATCGTCGCGGCGGCACTGACGCCGCCACCGGCGGCCAACCGGATTGCGAATCCGTGATCTGGAGCTGGGTGTCGGATCTCGTGGGGGCTATAGCCACTACGAGATCCAACACCCCCCGCGCGATCGGGCCGGTAGGGTCTTGGGGAGGTACATGCGCGTTCTGCTGATCGTCTTGCTGGCCGCGGCGCTGGTCGGCGGGTGCGCGGGCTCCGCGCGCCACACGTCAAGCGCTGCCGGGTCGCCAAAAGCCTCGGTCTGCACGCCCAAGGGCGGCGCCGCGGTGGGGCGGTTCTTCGGCAGCAGTCTCGTCTCCCTGTCCACGCACGCGGGCGTTGCCAGCTCCGGCTCGCCGACCTGCTACTACGAGACCCGGCTCGCGCACGGCGCGGCAGTCAGGCTGTCGGTGCAGGTGGATCGGACGGTCGAGGCGTACTTCCTGCTCGAGCGGGCGATCACCGAACTCCAGCAGGTGTTTGCCCCAACGCGGCTCGCACCGGCTCCACAGCAGGTCCCGCGTGTCGGGCTCGACGCGTCCTGGTTCCCGGCCGAGCACTACGTGATGACCACCGACGGCAGGAGCCTGATCACCGCGACGGTCGACTGGCGGACCGTGCCAGTGCGACGGCAGCGTGCGCTCGCCACCGTGGCGGCGCGCGCGTATCTCGGTCCGCTGGACTGGAAGGCCGCCGAGAACACGTATTGAGCGTTGCTCAATGCTCCGTGGGGCGTCTTTTTGGCGGACCCCCTAGAGTGCAAGCAATGTTCATTTTGATCGTCGGTGCCGGCCGCGTGGGTTCGGCCGTGGCCAAGCGCGCGCTCGAGGTGGGGCACGATGTATCGGTACTCGACAGCGACCCGCTCTCGCACGAGCGTCTCGACAAAGACCAGTCGACGAGCTGGGAGGACGCCGGCGGCCGCTTCACGGTCGGGGCTGCACTGGAGATCGACGGTCTCGTCGCGGCTGGCATCGAGGATGCGGACGTGTTCATGGCCGCGACGCGGGGCGACAATACAAACCTCGTGATTGCGCAGCTCGCCCAGCGCCGTTTCAACGTGCCTCGCGTCGTCGTCCGCGTCGCCGATCCGGCGCGCGCCAACTGGTACGCAGAGCAGGGGCTGCTGACGATCTGTCCTACACAGCACGCGATCGAACAGGCCGAGCAGGTCGTGCTCGCGCCCTGAAGGGAGTCGGGAACCGATGTACGTGATCATCGCGGGGGCCGGCAAGGTCGGCTGGAACCTCGCTCGAGAGCTGATCGCCAAGGACCGGGAGGTAACGCTGATCGAGTCCGATCACCGTCGGTACCGGATCGTCGAGGAAGAGCTCGAGCACGCCGCGCAATACGGGGACGCGACTGAGCTGTGGGTCCTCGAGCGGGCCGGGATCCAGCGCGCTGACCTGGTGATCGCAGTCACCGGCGACGATGAGGACAACATCCTGATCTGCCAGGTGGCGAAGGAGAAATACGGCTGCGAGCGGATCGTGGCGCGTGTCAACAACCCCCGCAACCTCCCACATTTTAAGCTGCTCGGCGTGCAGCCAGCCGTGTCGGCGACGGACTTGATCCTGCGGCTGATCGAGCACGAGGTGCCCGAGTACGGGCTCGTGCAGCTGCTGGCGCTCGAAGAGGAACACCTCGAGATCATCGAGCTCGAGGTGGGGGAGGGGTCACCCGCCGCCGGGCAGAGAGTCCGCGAGGTCGTGCTTCCCGACGGCTCGCTGATCATCTCCGTGCTCCGCGACGGCGCCGGCTTCGTGCCGAAGGCCGACTCGGTCATCCAGGCGGGCGATCAGGTGCTTCTGATCCTCGACCCGGGCCTCGAGGGCGACATCACGCCGCGCTTCGCGCCTTCGGGCTCCGAAGTACGGGCGGGCTAGGTTCTGTTCGGAATGGCCACCCGCGAGGTTGACTTCCTGTTGATCGGCGGCTTTGCTGCCGGTCACTGCGCCCGGCGCCTGCGCGAGGCGGGCGCCGACGGGTCGATCCTGGTCGTCGGCCGCGAGCCCGACCTGCCGTACGAGCGGCCGCCGCTGTCAAAGGAGTACCTACGCGGCAGTTCGTCGCGTGAGGATGCACTGGTTCGCGACGCCGACTGGTATCAGCAGGAGCAGGTCGAGGTGATGATGCGCGTCTCGGCGATGACGCTCGACCCCGGGGCGCGTACCGTGACGCTGTCCAACAAGGACCAGGTCGCGTTCGGCAAGGCGCTGATCGCCACCGGCGCCAACGTCCGCCGGCTGAACGTGCCCGGCTGCGATCTCGACGGCATCCACTACCTGCGCACGTTTGGCAACTCGGACGCGATCCGCGATGACGCTGCCGGCAAGCGCGTGGTCCTGATCGGCGGCTCGTACATCGCCGCCGAGGTCGCCGCTTCACTGACCGAGCTCGGTTCCAGCTGCACGCTGGTAATGCTCGAACCGGTTGTGATGAGCCGCCACTTCGGCAACGAAGCGGCGCGTTTCTTCCACGACGTGCTCGCCCAGCATGGGGTCACGATCTACGGCGAGGACGAGCTTGACCGGTTCGAAGGTGCCGACGGCCGCATCACCAAGGTCGTGACCAAGTCGGGTCTCGAGCTCGATGCGGATGTGGTCGTGATCGGCGCCGGCGTCGGCCCCGAGGTGACGCTCGCGCGAGGCGCCGGCCTCGAGCTGGGCGACAGCGGCGGGATCAAGGTCAACACCAAGCTCGAGACTGCGACCCCGGGGCTGTTCGCGGCCGGCGACGTGGCCGAATACGAGAGCGTCGTCCACGGCGGACGACGGATCCGAGTGGAGCATTGGGACGTCGCGTTCAACCAGGGGCGGGCGGTGGCGCTGAACATGCTCGGTCAGGGCAATGACTACGACGTGGTGCCGTACTTCTTTTCGGATCTGAGCGATTGGGCATCGCTCGAGTACGTCGGCCCGGCCTACGACTGGGACCGAGAGGTGGTCCGCGGCTCGCGCGACGAGGGCAACTTCACGGTCTTCTATCTCGAGCACGGTCGCGTCGCCGGCGCGCTGACCGTCGGACGCTCGGAGGATCTCGGCCACGCCCGGCGGTGGATCGCATCAGGCACCGACCTCAGCGACCACGTCGACGAGCTCGCCGATCTCTCAACCGACCTCGAGCAGCTCTAGCCGTAGTGTCGCGACCCTCTGACTCGCGGGACTAGCTCGGATCGAGCTTCAGGCGGTCGCAGCTGGCCGCGTCGGCCTTGCGCATGTTGAACGGCAGCACGCGCCAGCCATTCTCGTGCGGCTGGAAGAACACGATCGGCTCGCCGCTGTCGATCGCGTGTCCGGGTCTGAACCCGACGTTGCCGACATTGAGGCCCGTCGCCCATGCGACCTTGCTTTGCAGGCCGACGAGCGTGACCGGCTGGCCGCAGGCTCGGATCCGGGCGGCGCCGCCGTCCTCGGCGATGACACGCTGAAGCTGCCTGATCTGGGTTCCCGCGGCGCGTGCCTGTTCGACGTCGCCGCGCGCCGTACGCGCGCGCTGACGCGCGGTCGGGATCAGCGCCGCCGCGAGCAGCGCCACCAGCACGATTGACGCGACCGCGGTCGCCACATTCACCAGCCGCTGGTCGCGGCGGGCGCGGGGCTGCAGCGCGAGCACCCGGCCGACCGCGCTGCCCGCGATCACGACCGTCACGGCGGCGGGCTCGATCAGGTAGCGAGACGCGGCCGACCATCCGTGCAGCGCCATCGCGAACTCGACTGCGACCCAAAGGCACGCCGCGGCGGCGAGCCCGAGCGTGACGAGATCTCGGCGCACGGCGGCCAGCGCGACCCCGACGAGCGCCGCGATCTGGACCGGTAGCGAGCAAAGGCTCGTGAAGCGGCTCACGACTCCCGAAAGCTTGCTGCCGTGGATCACGTTGACCGCGTTGACCGTCCGCAGCGCGAGATCTCCGGAGATGAACCAGCTTTTCGAGGTCAGGGCGGGGATCGTGAACCAGAAGGCCGGGATCAGCGCCAGCCCGCCGACCGCGAGCGGCCGGATAGACGGGACTGCGCGCCACGCCCAGCCGGCGTACAGGACCGCGAACGGCCACGCCTCCGGGCGCCCGAGCGAGGCGAGCACGAGCATTGCAAATGCCATCCGCGGGCGCTTGGTCAGGTGGAAGTCGATCGCTGCCAGGCATAGCGTTGCGATCATCGGGTCCGAGCTCGCGATCAGAACCAGATGCGAGTAGCCGTCGATCGCCAGCAGGCCGGCTCCCGCGAACGCGCCCGCCACGTATGGCGCGTACGGTCGTCCGGGAGTGGGAGCGACGAGCCGGTAGGCGATTCGTGCCGCGAATACGCATCCGGCCAGCGCCGCGGCGATCGCGGTCACCATCCAGAGGAACATCTGCGCGCCGTCGCCCGCGAGCGCATAGGGGAGCGTGAACAGGAACGCGACCGGCTTCCAGGACGGTGCTCCATCGGTGTTCAGGCTTCCATGCAGCACCTGATGGCCCCAGACGAGCCAGCCGAATGCGTCGTAGCCGGGCCGCATGCCGATCGCGACGATGATCGCGACCGAAAGCCCGATCACGACGCCGGTGACGGCCAACCACGCAAGCACGACCGCGCGCCGGGGGCGGCGACGCTTGTGCGGCCGATCGGGGACCTGGGCGATCCGTGGGGCCGGTGGCGATACGGTTGCTAAATCGGTCACAACTTTGTGGTCGCGAAGCTATCTGACGTTGAGTCAGGTTAGGCTAAGGTGAAGACGGTGCGTGGCGCATGTGCGGGTCTTGCGGGCGATTTCCGTGCGCCGCGGCGACCGTTCCGGGGCGGTCCGGACTCGCTAACCTGACTGTCTCGTTTGCCCGGTCGTCTAGAGGCAAGACACGCGGCTCTGGACCGCGGAACGGTGGTTCGAATCCATCCCGGGCAGTTGACCTGCCGGCGGGCTAGCGCGCAACGACGTGCCTGGTCGACCGGCTACGGGTCTACGAACTCGGCCGGCTGCTTCATCAGCCCGGCGGTGACTGCCGCCAGCTGGTTCGGGGAGCCGATCAGCCCGCGCTGGAGTTCGGCCTCGAGCGCCAGCGTTTGCTCGGTGTCCCCGGTCCAGCCATCGTCATACAGGCGCTTCGCCGCGCGGACGGCGTCCGGCGACCTGGCCGCGACCTCGGCCGCGAGTTCGCGCGCGGCCGCCAGCGGGTCATTCACGACGCGGGTTACCAGCCCGAGCGCGTGTGCCTCGATGCCACTCACGATCCGGCCCGTGTAGGTCAGCTCCTTGGCGACGTCGATCCCCACCAGGCGTGGCAGGGTCCGGGTGATCGCCATATCTGGGACCAGGCCCCATCTCACCTCCATGACCGACAGCCGGGCGTCCGGTGTCGCGAACCTGATGTCCGCGCCAAGCGCGATCTGGAGCCCGCCGCCAAAGCAGTTTCCGTGCACGGCCGCGATCACCGGCACCGGGACGGTGAGCCAGCCGTGGGCGGCGCGCTGAAACTGGTTCGGAACCGGCGCGCGAAGCGGCTCGAGCACCGCCTCGACGCCGTCGCCGGCCGACATGATCGCGCCCAGATCGATCCCGGAGCAGAAGCTCGGTCCGTCACCGTGCAGGACGACCGCGCGCACCCCGGGCTCGCTGCGCAGCCGCCCTGCGGCGGCGATGATCGCCCCGAACATCGCGGCGTCGAGCGCGTTGTGCTTGTCGGCGCGGGTCAGCGTGACGACCGCGACATGGTCGGCGATCTCGACCTTCGCGCGGTCCGAAGTCTCACTCATCCTGCTGCACCGCGACCGGATCGCCGACGGCGACCGGGCCCGGCTCGAGGACCTCGCCGTAGATTCCGAACGGCAGCGGCTCGGTTGTCTCGAGATCTCGCCGGTAGCTGCCCAGCAGGTCGAGCGTCGGGAGGGTTGCGATCCCGGTATCGGGATCGAGCCCGGTCACGAGGCAACGGCCTACGTTGCCGTGCATAACGGCCAGCGCTGGCCCAATCCTGACCTTGCGGCCAACCCACGAGTCCTCTTCGTAAGGCGCCACGCCGTCAATCTCGATCAGCATCCGGAACCGCCGGACGTCGACAGAGTCCTCGGCGGCGAGCTGCGCCAGGTGCTCAACGGACGCGCGCGAGATCATCGAGATGCCCCCGGTGCGCCCTCGATCGACGCCGACTTCCGGCCTTACGATCCGGAGCGGCTCACCGATGTAGTCAGACAGCGCTTGCGACCACGGCCCCACCAGCAACTGGGCATCGCACGTGTGCGAGAAGAACTTGATCGCGAGCGTCTCGCCGTACTGCACCGGTCCCGTTGCGCTGCTCCCGTCGGGGAACGTGAGCAGAAGCTGGCCGTCGTCCTGGCGCGAGCGGACCGTCTGAAGAGACCCGTGACGCTTGGCGTTGAGCATCCGACCGCGCTCGTCGATCACGCAGAATGCACGGTTGCCGCGGGCGCCGAGCTCGTCGAGCTCGATCCGCTCCACGCTGGCCAGTCGCGTGCTCTTGACCGCGGTTGTGGCAAGTCCTGATACGCGGGCTCCCATCGCAGGTTCCGAGGATACGGGCGCTCGTCAGGCGGCGGCCTGCTCAGCCCAGTCCTGATACAGCTGCCAGTAGCGCCCGCCGGCATCGAGCAACTCCTCGTGGGTCCCCTGCTCGATGATCTGCCCGTACTCCATCACCAGGATCCGCGAGGCGTGGCGGATCGTCGACAGCCGGTGTGCGATCACGATCGAGGTGCGGCCGGCGACGAGCCGCCGCAGGCCCTCCTCGATCAGGCTTTCGGTCCGGACGTCGACGTTCGAGGTCGCCTCGTCGAGCACCAGGATCCGCGGGTCGGCGACCAATGCTCGGGCGAACGCGACCAGCTGTCGCTGACCGGCCGAGAGCTGCACGCCCCGCTCGCCCACCTCGGTGTCGTAGCCGCGCTCGAGCGCCATGATGAACTCGTCTGCGCCCACGGCCCGGGCCGCGTCGCGGATTTCCTGATCGCTCGCGTCCAGCCGCCCGAACGAGATGTTCTCGCGCACCGTGCCGCTGAACAGGAAGCCCTCCTGGGGAACGATCCCCATCTGCGAGCGAAGTGAATGAGCGGTCACCGAGCGCAGATCGTGACCATCGACCAGCACCGCCCCCTCGGTCGGGTCGTAGAACCGGGCGACCAATTTTGCAAACGTCGATTTGCCGGCACCCGTCTCGCCGACCAGCGCGACGGTCTCACCGGGAGCGATCACAAGGTCGATATCGCGCAGCGCCCACGGCGACTCGTCGTCGTCCCCGTACTTGAACGAGACTTCGTCAAAGCGCAGCTCGCCACGGATCCGGGGCAGCTCGGTCGCATTCGGCGCGTCGATCAGCTCCGGCTGCTCGTCCAGCAGCCCGAAGATCTTGTCGAGCGCCGCCATCCCCGACTGGTAGGTGGTGTACAGCTGCGAGAGCTGCTGGATCGGGTCAAAGAAGTTGTTCAGCGCCGCGATGAAGGCGAACACGACGCCGGTCGACGTGTGGCCGTTGATCGCTTCGATCCCGCCGATCACCAGGATCTCGACCGTCACCAGCGCCGAAAGCAGCTCGACCGCCGGGAAGTAGGCCGCGTTGAGACGTACGGTGGTCATGTTGACGGCCCGGTTCTCATCGTTGAGCCGGCGGAACGCCTCGAGGTGCTGGCGCTCCTGCCCGAACGCGCGGATCACGCGGATCCCCGACAGCGACTCCTGCAGGTAGCCCGTGATCGCAGCGATCTTCTCGCGCGTCCGCCGGTACGCGTCGGCCGATGCGATCCGGAAAGCGAACGCGCCGACCGCCAGGATCGGCAGCGCGATTAACGTCAGCAGCGCGAGGTGGAAGTCGAGCACGAGCAGGATCGCGACGACCCCGATCAGCGTCAGGCTCGACTGGATCAGCGTCGCGAGCCCGTCCTCGACCAGCTGGTCCAGTGCCTCGACGTCGTTGGTCATCCGCGAGATCACGACGCCGGCGCGGTTGCGCGAGTAGAACCCGATCGACAGCGCCTGTAGGTGACGGAACAGCTTCAGGCGCAGGTCCTGGAGCGCCCGCTGACCCACCCACCCGACCAGGTACGTCTGTGCGTAAGTCGCGACGCCGTAGATCACCGCCGACGCGAGGAACACGATCACGACCAGGTTGAGCGTGCCGACGTCGTGGCGCTCGATTCCCTTGTCGATCGCGATCTTGGCCAGCGGCGCCGGCGCCAACGCCGCCGCCGTCGCCAGCACCAGCGACATGAACATCGCCGTCACGCGCCACTTGTACGGCGCCAGCAGCTCGGCCAGGCCGCGCAGCTTGCGCCCACGCCCGCCGGTCTCGCGCAGGCGCCTCCGGAGTTCTAGCCGTGCGGCGCTCACAGCCCGGCGACCTCCGGCGCCTGCGTCAAAAACACCTGGTCGGGCATCCCCTTCTCGACGATCTCACGGTACAGCTCTGAGCTCTCGAGCAGCTCTGCGTGCGATCCATCGGCGACGAGCCGGCCGTGCTCGAGAACGACGATCCGTTCGGCAAGGGCGATCGTCGACAGGCGGTGGGCGATCACGAAAGTGGTCCGATCCGCGAGCAGATCGCCGAGCGCCAGCTTGATCTCCTGCTCAGTCGACGCGTCGACTGACGAGGTCGCATCGTCGAGGATCAAGATCCGCGGATCGGCGAGGATCGCTCGCGCGATCGCGATCCGCTGACGCTGCCCGCCTGAGAGCGTCAGCCCTCGCTCGCCAATGCGCGTGTCGTAGCCCTTTGGGAGCCGCTCGATGAAGTCGGCGGCCTGCGCGGCCGCGGCGGCGATCTGGACCTGTTCACGCGTCGCCTCGGGGCGCGCGTAGGCGATGTTGTCGTGCACCGTGGCAGAGAACAGGAATGGATCGTCGTTGACGACCGCGATCGCGTTGCGGAGGCTGACCAGATCCACGCTGCGGACGTCGGCGCCGTCGATCTCGACCGCGCCCTCGCTGACGTCGTAGAGGCGGGGCAGCAGCTGGATCAGCGACGACTTGCCCGAGCCGATTGCACCGACGAGCGCGATCGTCTGGCCGGCAGGTACGTCAAGGTCGATCTGATGGAGCGCCGGCTGAGTGCCGCCCTCGAACGTCAGCGAGACGTCGCGGAGCACGACGTGGCCCCGGCCGTCGGGCAGTGGCGGCGCGTCCGGTGGCGAGACGATCTGTGGCTCGCGGTCCAGGATCTCGAAGATGCGGGCGCCCGATGCCGTCGACCGCTGCGCGGCGCCGAGCATGTAGCCGAGCGTCCGCATCGGCGAGATCAGCATCAGCAGGTAGGCGTAGAAGGCGGTGAAGACGCCAAGGCTGAGCGTGCCGTCGATCACCTCGCGGCCGCCGAACAAGAGGATTGCCGCCAACCCGAGGTTCGGCAGGAAGCTGATCATCGGGTTGTAGAAGGCCTGGATTCGGGTCGCATAGATCTGCTGGTCGAACACCCGCTGCACGGAGTGCCCGAAGCGGCCCAGCTGCCGCTTCTCTTGCGCGAAGGCCTTGACCACTCGGACGCCGGATACGTTCTCCTCGACGTCGGCAGTCAGCTCGGCGATCCGCTGCTGCGCCTCCTGCATCGCGGGCCGTGACCGATGGCCGTAGCGGTTGGCGATCAGGACCACGAACGGCACCGGCGCGAGCGAGATCAGCGCCAGACTGGGCTGCAGGATGAACATCGCCACCCCCGCCAGCAGGATCGTCGCCAGCGACTGGGCGATGAAGATCAGGCCGTAGCCGAGAAAGAAGCGGACCGACTGCAGGTCGACGGTCGCGCGCGACATCAGCTGGCCGGTCTGTTGGCGGTCGAAGAACGACAGCTCGAGCCGCTGCAGCTGCGCGTACAGGCCGTTGCGCAGGTCGACCTCGACGCCGAGCGAAACGTCACCCGCGATCAACCGCCTGAACACGCTCAGCACCAGTCGCACCAGGCCCGCGGCCGTGATCGCGGCCGCCAGCAGGATCAGATCATGGTGGTTATGCGCGTCGATCGCGTTGATCGCCAGCCCGGTCAAGAACGGGATCAGGACCGTGCCGCCCAGCGCCCCGAACGCGAGCGCGAAGGACCAGATCACCCCACGGCGGTAGGGGCGCAGGAAACCAAGCAGGCGCCAGAAGGTCGACATACTTCATAAAGTATAGTGCCGCTTGCCACAAGGTGTCGCGCGGCTCGCCGCGAGCGTGCTTGCCACCCGACCGGTCCCCAGAGGCGTCGATGCTCTCAACCTGGGCCGTTATCCACAACTCCACCTTCTGGTAGTTCGATTTGCACGCCTCCAGACGCGCAGGACCGATTAGCATCGCGCCGATGCTCGAGCGCCAGCGCGAACGGGTCGCCGCGGCGGGCCGCCGCCTGGCTGACCGAGGTCTCGTGGCGGGGACCGCCGGCAACGTCTCCGAGCGCGAGGGCGGGCTGGTGGCGGTCTCGCCGACCGGCGCCGTGCTCGAGCGTCTGCGGGCGCAAGATGTCGCGGTCGTCGAGCTCGACGGGACGCAGGTCGACGGTCCGCTGACGCCGACCTCGGAGCTGGAGCTGCACCTCGGCGTGTGCGCCCGCTACGGAGCCGGAGCCGTAGTGCACGCGCACCCGCCGGTCGCGACGGCACTTGCGTGCGTGATCGACGAGCTGCCGGCCGTTCACTATCAGATGGTCGAGCTCGGCGGCCCGGTGCGGGTCGCCCGGTATGCGACGTTTGCCACGGCCGAGCTGGCAACGCACACGCTCAGCGCGCTCGAGGACCGGACCGCCGTTCTGATGGCCAACCACGGCGCGCTCGCGTACGGCGGCGACCTCGAGAGTGCCGTCGAGCGGATGCTGCTGCTCGAGTGGGCATCGACCGTCTACTGGCGCGCGGCTGCGCTCGGAACGCCGCGCGCGCTGGACGCCGCCCAACTCGAAGCGGTCAAACGGCACCTCGTGCACCGCAACTATGGGTCGCTGTTGGGGGTTGACGGGCAGTGACCAAGACGACGATCACCCGCCGCGGCCTGATTGCCGGCGGACTCGCCACGGGTGCCGCGGCCGCGCTGCCGGCGTCGGCGAGTGCTCGCACCCGCACGGTTGACGTAGTGATCGTGGGCGCCGGGATCGCGGGGCTGACCGCCGCCCGCGAGCTCGTACGCGCTGGGCGAAGCGTGGTGGTGTTCGAGGCGCGCGACCGCGTCGGAGGCCGGGTCTGGAATCACGACCTCGGCGACGGCCACGTGTCGGAGCGCGGCGGGACGTTCATCGGCCCGACCCAGGGCCACGTGCGCAGGCTCGCCCGTGCGCTGCGAATCGACACGTTCCCGGTCTTTGACGCGGGCGACGACGTCTACGTCGCCGACGGCGAGCGGCTGACGTACAGCGACCGTGGGCCGTTCGGCACCGCGCCGCCGGACCCGACGATCGCCGCCGAGCTCGCAAGCACCGTCCTGGCGCTCGACAAGCTCTCGACATCGGTCCCGGTCCGGGCGCCGTGGACGGCGCCCGGCGCCAGCGCGCTCGATGGCCAGACGCTTCAGACGTGGCTCGACCAGCTGGGCACGTCGCAGCGGCTGCAGCAGGTGACCGCGGCGGCACTCAGGGCGGTGTTCGGAGCCGAGGCGCGAGAGCTGTCGTTGCTGTTCGCGCTGTACTACACGGCCGCTTCGGGGGACCCGAAGCATCCGGGGACGTTCGAACGCAACTTCGACACCCGTGGCGGCGCTCAGCAGGACCGGCTCCTCGGCGGCTCGCAGCTGTTGCCGATCAGGCTCGCGCGCCAGCTCGGCGGCAGCGTCGTGCTCGAGGAGCCGGTGCGGCGGATCGTCCAGGAGCGCTCGCAGATGATCGTCTCGAGCGATCGCCTGACGGTCGCCGCGCGCCGCGTGATCGTCGCGATCGCGCCCGCGCTCGCCGCCAGGATCGACTACGAGCCGATCCTGCCGTTCGAACGCGACCAGCTCACGCAGCGCTACGGCCAGGGCACGCTGACGAAGGTCGCCGCCGTCTACGACCGCCCGTTCTGGCGCGATAAGGGTCTCACGGGTCAGGCCGTGGCGACCGGCTTTCCGATCAGCGTCGCGTTCGACGACTCGCCCCCCGGCGGGCGCCCCGGGGTCGTGTTCGGGTTCGTCGGCGGCGACAATGCGCGTCGCTACGCACCCCTCTCCCCGAGTGATCGCCGTGCCGCGGTGTTGAGCCAGCTCGCGGGCTTCTTCGGGACCGAGGCGAGGCGGCCCCGCAGCTTCTTCGAGACCAACTGGAGCCAGCAGCAGTGGACGCGCGGCTGCCCGGTCGGGATCCCGGCGGTCGGGTCGTTTGTCAGCTACGGGCGATGGCTGCGCGAGCCCGTTGGCGGGATCCACTGGGCCGGCACGGAGACGGCGACCTACTGGAACGGGTACATGGACGGCGCCGTCAGCTCGGGCGAGCGCGCCGCCGCAGAGGTGCTCGCGGAGCTCTGAGCGCCGCTGGCCTACTAGGGTCCCGGGGGACAGCCAACCGATGGCCATCCTAGCCCCCGCCAACCCGCAGCCGACCGATGACCGCGCGCCCGACTGGGTCGCGCAGGGTACGCCCGAGCCGCTGCGAGCGCGGCTGATCGCCGCGCTCGGGCAAGACCAGGTCCTGCACCGCGCCACTGATCTGGTCCGCTACGCCTCCGATGCGAGTCCCTACCGGGTGATCCCCAAGGCGGTCGTTCGGCCGCGCGATGCCGCCGACGTGTCCGCGCTGCTGCGCACCGCCTCGCAGCACGATGCCCCGGTCGTGTTCCGCGCCGGCGGGACGAGCCTCAACGGCCAGTCGCAGACCGATTCGATCCTCGCCGACGTCCGCCACCACTGGCAGCGGGCGAGGGTCGAGGATGGCGGTGCGCTCGCGCGGCTACAGCCGGGCGTGACGCTGGGCCTCGCCAACCGGCTGCTCGCCCGTCACGGGCGGCGGCTTGGGCCCGATCCGGCGAGCACCAACATCGCCTGCGTCGGTGGGGTGGTCGCAAACAATTCGGGGGGGATGCGGTGCGGCGTCGTCGCCGACTCGTACAAGACGGTCCGCGCGATGACGCTTGTGCTGGCCAACGGGGCGGTGATCGACACCGGCGCCACCGACGCCGAGCAGCGCTTTGCGCGTGAGGCGCCTGAGCTTGCGGCCGGCCTGGAGCAGATTCGCGACGAGCTCAGGGACGACGAGCAGCTCGCCGAGCGCGTCGCGAGGAAGTTCTCGATCAAGAACACGATGGGCTACCGGCTGTGCGCGTTTCTCGACGCTGACACGTCGCTCGGGATCTTCCGCCGGCTGGTGATCGGGTCGGAGGGCACGCTCGCGTTCGTGGCCGAGGCGACGTTTGAGACGATCCCGCTCCGCCCGCACACGACGGTGGCGCTGATCAGCTTCGAGGATCTCGACAGCGCTGCCGGCGCGGTCGGCGACCTGGTGGATACCGGCGCCAGCGCGACCGAGCTGCTCGTCGCGCCGATCCTGATCGCCGCCGCTTACAACATGCCCGGGATGCCCGAGGCGTGGAAGGAGCTGCCGCCGACCTCGGCGGCGCTGCTGGTCGAGTTCCGCGCCGACGCTCCGGATGAGCTCGATGCGCCCGAACAGGCGGCGCTCGAGACTGTCGCCGGCCGAGCGACGATCGGCACGCCGGCCTTCACCAGAGACGCCCACGAGATCGAGCTCCTATGGCGGATGCGCGAGGGCATGCAGGGGCTGCTGGCGGCGATCCGGCCGCGTGGCGTGACGCTGATCATGGAGGACATCTGCGTCCCGCCAAGCGAGATCGCGGCGGTCGTCAAGGACCTCCAGGCGCTGCTCGGCAAGCACGGCTTCCTGCCCGGCGTCGTCGGCCACGCGTCGGCTGGAAACCTCCACTTCACGCTCACCCCGAACTTCAGCGAGCCCGCGGATCGCGAGCGCTACGACGCGTTCATCCACGGGTTGGTGGAGCTGATCGTCGACGGCTACGACGGATCGCTGAAGGCCGAGCACGGCACCGGTGTCAACATGGCGCCGTTCGTCGAGCGCGAGTGGGGCCCGAAGGCGACCGAGCTGATGTGGCGCGTCAAGCAGCTCGCCGACCCGGACGGCATCCTCGGGCCCGGGATCGTCCTCAACCGCGATCCCGGGGTCCACCTGCGCAACCTCAAGAGCGTGCCCGAGATCGAGGAGTCCGCCACCAAGTGCATCGAATGCGGGTTCTGTGAGCCGGTCTGCCCGTCTCGCAACCTTACGACCACGCCGCGGCAGCGGATCGCGCTGCGCCGGGAGATGGCACGCCAGCCGGCCGGTTCGCCCGTCGTCACGGCGTTGCTCGACGAGTACGCGTACGACGCCCTCGAGACCTGCGCGGCTGACGGCTCGTGCGCGACCGTGTGCCCGGTCGCGATCGACACCGGCAAGCTCGTCAAGGAGCTGCGCCACACCGCGCACGGCGCCCGCGCTGAGCGCGCCGGGCTCGAGCTCGCCCGGCGCTATGCGGCCACCGAGCGCGCCGCCCGGGCGTCGCTTCGGATGAGCGCCGTGGCTGCCCGCACTGTCGGTGACAGGAAGCTCGCGGCGGCCAGCGAGCGGATCCGCGCCCGCGTCGGGGCCGAGCGCGTCCCGGCGTGGACCGCCACCATGCCAGGCGCCGCCCCGAGCCAGCTACCCGCGACGACCAGCGCCGGGGCGGCGGCCGTCTACCTCCCGTCGTGTCTGAACCGGATCTTCGGTAACCCGCGCGGCGCCCCGGCGGGACCCACGCTGCCCGAGGCGCTGGTCACGCTCTCGGCTCGTGCCGGTTTGCCGCTCTGGATCCCC
>JBKQJQ010000461.1:0-11727 GCA_052147875.1 Solirubrobacteraceae bacterium
CACTCCCGCTCTCTGAGAGGAGCAGAGCGTGTCCCCTGAAACGCGAAAAGCCCTGCCGTGGCGGGGCCTTCGCGACACGCTCGAGACGATTCGAACCTCTGACGTAATCCCACCGGACGCTAGTCAGCCCACCAGTCGCGCTGACCCTCCACGTCTTCGCGCGGAGCGTCGCCCAGATTGGGCGCGCCGATGACGAACATCTCGAGGCCCTCCGGCCCGGCCTCATAGCCTCGCCACGTACCGGGCGGGACGCGCACCGCGTCCCATTCCTTGAGCTCGACGATCTCGTCGTCGACCTTCATCCGCCCGCTCCCGCCCAAGACCACGTACACCTCCTCCTGCTTCTTGTGCGTGTGGCCATACGGAAAGCGATAGCCGGGCGGGACGCGCTGGTAGCTCAGGCCCGATTTCTCGAGCTCGAGCGCGTCGGTCGCCGAGCGGAACTCCAGGTCCGGCGCACCGTCAAACCTGGACCCGAGGTCCTCCAGGTCCTCCTTGAGGTTCCTGAGCGTGAACGGCACGGCGCAATCCTATGGCGCCCCCGGCTGAGGTCGCCGATCTAATGCGTCAGGCGCCGCGGTGCCAGGTTCCTTCCCGGCGGCGCTCCTGCCAGACGATGAAGGAGGCCTACGCCCTGCGAAGCACCGTGTTCGGTCCGTCGGCGATCGCGGCGTACGTTGCGAGAGGCCTCTCGATCGCCTGGTAGCTCGATTTGTTGAATCGGCGTGGCTCAAGGCGCGGTCAGCCCGGCGAGTCGAGCGGTGGCGGCCGGGAGGCGTTCGCTTCGACGTGAGGTGCCAACCAGTGGGTGACGGTCGTGGGTTGATCTGGGTCGGTCATGGCCCTGATCTGGTCGAGGCGTTGTTGGTCGCGGCGGCTGACGCGCTCGTGCTGGCGCAGGTGCTGATCCCAGGAGCCGACGACGAACTGCTCAAGAACGCGCCCGGAGTCGGCCGCGTCACGCCACACGCGCCAACTGATGGCGCCGGTGCGGCGTCGGGCGAGACGCCCGGCGTACAGCGCCGCGACCAGCTCCTGCTCAAGCCCGGGCCTGGGCCGGTACTCAACGGTCACTTGCACCGGCCCGCCATTCACTGCCGACCCGGCGACGTTAGGGGCGGGCCAGTCGCCGGCCGGCAACAGGTCGTCTGGCGAGATGGCCTTGAACGGCAGCCAGATGCCGGCCAGCGCGACCACCGCGAGGGCGACCGCCGCGACCAGCAGCGCCTCAGTCAGACCGGCGTTCTGCGCGATAACGCCGAACGCGGCGCTGCCCAGCGCGCCGCCGCCCTGGAAGATCACCAGGTAATACGACATGCCACGCGCCTTGGCCCAGCCCGGAAGCGTCGACTGATACTGGGAGTTAAGCGTCGAGAGCACGAGAATCCAGGCAACCCCGCCGACCACCAACGCCAGTCCCGCCAGTGCGCTGACGCGCATGTAGGCCAGCGCCAGCGTCACACCGGCGAGGACGAGCGTTCCCGCTGTCATGAGCGCGCCCGGCGTCACCCGTCCGCGCAGGCGTGGCAGCGCCGCGGCGCCCGCGACCGCCCCGATGCCGACCCCGCCGAGCAGCAGCCCGTACCCGCCGGAGCCGAGATGAAGCCGCGTGTGCGCGACCAGCGGCAGCAGCGCCCAGATCGAGTTGGCGAACAACATGAACAGCCCAGCGCGCAGCAGGATGACCCGGAGAGCCGGGCTCGCCGCGACATAGCGCGCTCCGGCGCGGACCGCGTCAAACACGTGCTCGGGAGCGACAGCGCTGGCCGGCCGCGCGGCGCCCCGCCAACGCGCAACGGCGCCGATGACCGGCACGAAGCTCACCGCGTTGACGACAAACAACGCCCCGGCGCTGGTGGCCGCATACAGGGCGCCTCCGATTGCGGGACCGACCGCGCGGCTCAGGTTCTGGTTCACCGAGCCGAGCGCGATCGCCTGCGTCCGATCTTCGGGCGCGACAAGCTCAGGCTTCAGTGTCTGCCACGTCGGTGCGGTCAGGGTCTGCCCGACGCCGACGGCAAATATCAGCATCAGCAGAACCCATGGCGTCACCAGCCCGGCCAACGCCAGCCCGGCCAGCACCGCGGCCGCGACCAGCATGAACGACTGCGACGCGATCAACAGCCGACGACGATCGACCAGATCACCGATCGCACCTGCCGGCACGGCCAGCAGGACAACGGGCAGGCCAGCCGCCGTCTGAATCAACGCCACCAACGTGGCCGACGTCGTCAATGTGAGCATCAGCTCCTGAGCGCCAACCGTCTGCATCCAGCTGCCGACGTTGCTGACGAACTGCGCCGATGCCATCCTCGCGAAATCCGGAGAACGAAACGGCGCCCACGCCGGCGACCGAGTCATCGGCCTCGCCGGGCGCTCGGCGGCCTGACCGCGTCCCGGGGGACGCTGTCAGGAGCGACTATCGCCAATCGATGGTCTGGGCCCAGTCCGTGAAGCTCGTCCACGGTACCTCCGGGTATTGGGCGCGCAGCGCTGCGGTGTCGATCCCGTAGCCCTCGTGGGCGAGGAATTCGTACATCGCAGCCAGATCCGCGCTGCGGCTGCTTAGCTCGGCCAGCGGAACGTGTTCATAGCGGACGCCGATCGCGGCCGCCATGACTTGCGGAGTTGGCGCGTCGCCGGCGACCTCGACGCGTTTTGCGAGGTGCTCGGCGCGACGATTCACAACGGCGACGACGAGAGCGCCGAGGTCGGCAAGCGCGACCTGGTGCAGCGGTTTGTCGGCGGGCAGCGCGATCGGAAGCCTGCCCTCTCGTATCGCTGCTCGGGCGCCCAGCACGTTCTCGTAGAAGTAGCTCGGCGCGATGACTGTCCAGGCGATATCGGTGTCCAGCAGTTGCTGCTCGATGCGCGCCTTGCTGCGAAAGTGCGGGACCGCCGCGCGGGCAGCCGCGGCGACCGACGCCAGGATGAGCCACGGCAGGCCTGCCCGCTGCGCGGCCGCGATGATGTTCTCGCCCTGGCGTAGCTCGTCGTCTGCGTCCTTCTCGAACGGCGTCGTGATCGCATACACGACCTGCACTCCCGCAAATGCCCGTGCCAGCGAGTCCTTGTCATGCAGGTCGCCTGCGACGAGCGACGCGCCGGCCGCGCTGAGCGCCTGCGCGCGATCAGACAACGGATCGCGCACGAGCGCCCGCACGCCGAACCGTGCGGCGAGCAACTCGCGGGCGACCGCGCCGCCCTGAGTACCGGTCGCACCGAGCACCAGGACCGGATCAGCCACGGCTGTCAATCCTACGAGCGCCGATGCCGGGCCGCACGCTCGCGTTGTCTTCCGCCTCAGCGACGCCGAAGCCCCGAAGCGAATCGCCGGGTCCGACGCTGCCGGGACTGGCACCAGCACTTGGAGATGAGCGATACAGCGTGCGCGCGGCCATCGAGGCCGTCGACTCGTCCGTTTTCCCCGGGCGTCTGCCTCGGCATGATCAGCCGTCATACCGCGCTTCGCCAGAGGGAGAAGGCATTTCCGACGAGTTCGGCCTGAGCCGAAACACCGCGGCCACCGGACGGTCAGCTCGAGGCGGTCACACTCGTACGCGGCGAGCGCCTGCGGTCTCGTTTCCGTTCCTCGGCGCTGCCGTGCACCGAATGGCTCGATGACGCGGTCGGACGCGACGACCACGGCTTCATCCTTGCCGGCGCCGCTAGCGACGCCGGCAACCTGCTCGAGACAACCGTCCCTGGCGTGTTCGCGCCGGGAGACGTGCGCTCGGGGTCAACCAAGCGATGTGCCACCGCCGTTGGGGAAGGAGCGTCAGCCGTGCAACTCGTCCACGCCAACGTGGCGGCAGGCTGACCACCGTCCTATTCTCGGCTAATGACCGGGCGAGAGGACCTCGGTGCGCCCTCCGAGCTGATTGGGCGCGATGGGGAGGCGGAGCGGCTGAGCAATCTGATCGATCATCTGCGGGACGGTGGCGATGCGCTGCTGGTCATTGGGGAAGCGGGTATCGGAAAGTCGGCGCTGCTGAATCACGCCGGCGTGCGGGCGCGGGCGTTGGGGATGCGCACGCTGGCGATCGCCGGCGTTGAGTCGGAGGCTGAGCTCGCCTTCGCGGGGCTGCATCAGCTCCTGCGCCCGGTTCTCGAGCTGATGGCGCTTCTCCCTGAGCCGCAGCGGCACGCCCTTGAGGCGGCGCTCGGGATCTCACAGGAGTTCGAGCCAGACCCGTTCCTGGTCGCGCTGGCGGCTTACCAGCTTGTGTGCGAAGTGGCCGACCTGAGCCCCCTGGTCCTAATCGCCGATGACGCGCACTGGCTCGACCGTTCCACCCTTGGCGTGCTGAGCTTCATCGCCCGGCGTCTCGAGACCGAGCCGATCGCGCTGATAGCCGCCCTGCGAGCGGAATACTCGACCTCGCTAGACGATGCGGGTCTCCCAGTCCTCGAGCTCGGCCGGCTGAGTTCGGCCGCAGCAGCCCAACTGCTGGACAGAACTGCGCCAGAGCTGCACCCGGTCCTGCGCGCACGCGTGCTTGCGGAAGCGGCGGGCAATCCTCTGGCGCTGGTCGAGCTCGCGCGGACTCTGCCGCTCTCGGGAGCCGCAGACCTTGGGCTCTCGGCGGAACCTCCGACCCTGACCCGGCGCTTGGAGCGGGCCTTCGCGGCACGGCTTGACGACCTCCCGGAGGCGACCCGCACGTGCCTGCTCGCCGCCGCACTTGACGGTCGCGCGTCTCTCGACGAGGTTGTCAGGTGCGCCGCCCTACTCCTCCAACGGCCGGTGGAGGTTTCGGCGCTCGACCCTGCCGCAGAGGCCGGGCTGATTGATGTGGTCGGAACCGAAGTGCACTTTCGGCACCCGTTGATCCGCTCGGCGGTCCGACGGACCGCGCTCCCCGCACGAGCACTCGCGACGTATGGGGTGCTGGCCGACGTTGTGGCCGACCCCGAGCGCCAGCTCTGGCATCGGGCGATGTCCATCGTTGGATTCGACGAGCAGATCGCCGACGCACTCGATGAGCATTCCGTCTCCGCGAGGCGCCGCGGGGCGATGACGGCCGCCGCCGTCGCGCTCGAGCGCGCCGCTGCGCTCACCGCCGATCCGCAGAGAAAGGGACAGCGGTTGGTGCGAGCGGCCGAGGTTGCGTATGAGCTCGGCTTCGTCGACGTGGTTCGCCGCTTGCTCGAGCAGGCTGCTCCACTGGAGGTCGGGTCGCTCGAGGCAGCGCGTTTGGCATGGCTTGGGCAGATGATCAGTGGGGATGTCTGGTTTGAGCCGGGCGCCGCGAAGACGTTCGTGGCGATCGCCCAGCAGATGCGCGACGGTGGCGACGCGGACATGGCGCTGCGGTCGCTGGTCCCGATCGCGCATCGGTGCTGGTGGACACGTCCTCACGCGAGAACGCGGCAATACGTGGTAGACACGGCCGAGAGCATCGGCGTGTGGGACGGCGATCCACGGCTGCTTGCGGTCATCGCCCTCGCGCACCCAGAGGTCACTGGACCGTCCGTGCTTCGCCGGATCGCCCGGATCAGGCTCCTCGACGTGGCCGATCCACTCGGGGCGATGCATGTCGGGATCGCCGCTGAGAAGGCAGGCGACTTTGCCACGGGAGCGCGCTTCCTGGCCCGGGCTCTGGAGGGCCTCCGCGAGCAGGGAAGGCTCGTGCCGCTTACCCAGGCCCTCGTTCACTACACCTGGGTTGCGACCCAAACCGGCGACTGGAGAGGTGCCGTTGCGGCGGGCTCGGAGGCGGCCATGTTGGCGCGCGACACTCGCCAGCCGCAGTATGGGCTCACGGCAGAGCTCGTTGCCGCGCTCGCCTCCGCGCTGCGTGGCACCGAGCCGGACCTCGCGGCGAGGCTCGTCGAGCCCGAGCGAACCCTTATTGCGATGAATGGCGGCCCGCTGCTTGCGCCCGCGCACCTCGCGCGGGGTGCAGAGGCACTCGGCGATGGGCGGCACGAAGAGGCATTTCGCCACCTGTGGCCGGTGTTCGACGAAAACGCCAGTTCGTTTCACCGCTTCATGCGCTGGCCGGCGGTGCTCGACCTGGTCGAGGCCGCGGTGGGAAGCGGACAAACCGAACTGGTGACCGACGTGCTCGCGGCACTCGAAGCGATCGCCGCGCGGAGCGATCCCCCCGTCCTGCGCGTCGGGTTGGCCTGCGCAAGGCCGCTGACGGCTGCCGACGACGACGCTCAGGTCCTGTTCCAGACTGCGCTCGACCAGGATCTGAGCGGCTTTCCGTTGCAGCGCTCCAGGACACTCTTCTCGTTCGGCCGCTGGCTGCGTCGGCGGCGACGCAGTACGGACGCGCGCGAGCCGTTGCGTGCCGCGATCGAGCTGTTTGACGCGCTCGGCGCGACACGCTGGAGCCGACGTGCCCGACAGGAGCTGCGCGCCACGGGCGAGACGATCGGACCCCACCTCGATGCTCGCGACCGTCTCACCGCCCAGGAGCTCCAGATCGCACAGCTCGCCGCCGATGGGCTATCCAATCGCGAGATCGGAGAGCGCCTGTTCCTCTCCCACCGCACGATCGGATCACACCTCTACCGCATCTTTCCGAAGCTCGAGATCACAGCACGGGCGCAGTTACGCGAAGCCCTCGCGGCCGTCACCCGCGAGCGAGAACCAGTCGGTTGACTCAAGAGAATCCGGACGCCGGGAGTCAGGATCGCGTCTGATTTCAGCGGTCCTGGAGGAATGAGTGACTATGTCCCCGCAGAACAAGCCGAGCATCGTCTTCTGCCATGGCCTCTGGGCCGACGGGTCGTGCTACAGCAAGGTAATCCCCAGGCTGCAGGGTGACGGGCACGAAGTGGTGTCCACCCAGAACAGCCTCGACACAGTCGAGGACGACGTGGCCGCGGTCAAGCGCGCGTTGGGGCGGGTCAGCAGCCCGGCCATTCTCGTCGGGCACTCCTATGGCGGGACCGTCATCACAGCCGCAGGAACCGACGATCGCGTTGCCGGCCTCGTCTACATCGCGGCACTCGCTCCTGACGAGGACGAGACGTCACAGAGCCTGCAAGAAAAGTTCCCCACCACCGACGTCTTTGCCCACATCGAGATCGCGGACGGGCGCATCTGGCTGCTACCGGACGGCATCGACTGCTTCGCGGGAGACCTGTCCGACGAGGAGCAGAAGCTCGTCTGGTCGACCCAAGGCGTCCCCGCCGCCGACCTGTTCAACCAGAAGGTCGAAGGCGTCGCCTGGAGGTCGAAGCCGAGCTGGTACATCGTGGCCAACAACGATCGAACCGTCAATCCCGACCTCGAGCGTTTCGTCGCGAACCGCATGGGCGCCACCACCTACGAGGTTGACAGCAGCCATGTGCCCATGCTCTCCAACCCAGACCTGGTCATCGATGTCATCCGCACCGCCGCGAACGCTGTTGAGGCATCTCTGGCGACCGCATGACGGGTCTGTATGAACACCACTGAGAACAGAGGTAGTCGGGACCGCCGACAAGGTGCCGGCAGCGAAATGCTGGAGCGAGCGGTCGAGACGGTTTGGTACCGCGCGCCCCGTCTCACGGTCCCGATCCCGGGGGTCCGCGAGTTCCAGTCTCGCTATGAGGCGGCGGTGCCGGACGTGCCCCTCGAAGCGGTGACCGACCTCTTGACACGAGGAGCCCCTTGGTCGGAGATGGTCGATCTGATCGAGCGCTCCGCACCTCACGGATTCCTCATCTACTTCCGCAACGACCTCCACCCCGTGATGGCGCTCGCCGGCGACGGCGCTGACTGCGTGGCCTACCTGATGGGCAACCACACGATCGCCGAGCGCATGTTCCGGCACGACCCGCGAGCAATGATGTACGCGCCCCTCCACACAGTCATCTGGGAAGACAGGGACAGCCTCGCGTGGTTCACCGTCGACCAGCCCAGCAAGCAATTCGCGAGCTTCGACATCCCAGAGATCGCGGAGGTAGGCGCCGAGCTCGACCATAAGCTCGCGGCGCTGCTCAACGTACTCGCGGTCCCGGTTCCCTCCGAGCTCACCGAGTGATGATGCGTGCTCGCCGATTGGCGAAGACTGAAAACAGCAGTCGATTGACTCAAGAGATTCCGCGCCGCACCGGCCACGATCACGGCTGACTTCGCCCGGCTCCCCAGCCGGGGACACAAGCTCAACAAAAGGAGAGCTCAGATGAGCGGGCTACCGAACGTGGTGCTCGTGCACGGCGCCTGGGCGGATGGGTCCAGCTGGAGGGCTGTAATAAAGGCGCTCCAGGCCGACGGCTACAACGTCACCGCACCCCAGTTTCCCGAGACATCTCTGGCGGACGACGTCGCGCGCTTGAGACACGTGCTCACCCGCCAGGCTGGCCCCACGGTTGTCGCCGGCCACTCCTACGGCGGCCAGATAATGACGGCGCTCGGCAACGACGCGCCGAGCGTGGTCGGGCTGGTCTACATCGCGGCATTCGGGCTCGACGAGGGCGAATCGCTCGGCGCACTGCTCGGAGGCGGCCCGCCGACGCCATCGCTCGCACATCTGATCGTGGATGAGCAGGGGTTCGCCTGGCTGCCCGAGGAGGATTTCGTCAACCACTTCGCGGCCGACGTCGACCCCGCCGAAGCCCGAGTTCTGAACGCGGTTCAACAGGGTCTCTCCATGAGCACTTTCGAGGACGTCATGGGCGTCCCTGCCTGGAAGTCACATCCGTCGTGGTACCTGGTCGCCATCAACGATGAGGCGATCCCGCCGGACGCCGAGCGCATGTTCGCCCAACGGATGGGAGCGAGCACGGTTGAGGTCCCGTCGGGCCACCTCGCGATGGTCTCCCACCCGGATGAGGTCATCAGGCTGATAAATGCGGCAGGCGGGGCTGCGCGTGATCGATCTGGCCGCGACGAACTCGCGGGAGCGGGTCAGGCCCGAACCTCGAGAGGAGATACGCCCTTGTGCCGATGATCGACGTCTACGCCACGACCGGCACGTTCGCCGACAAGCACACGCTCGCTCAGGAGCTCGCAGCGGCCGTCATGCGGTGGGAACAGGTCCCGGATCTGGCGCTGTTCCGGAACAACACGGCGGCATTCATCCACGAGCTCCCCGCTGGTTCGATCGCGAACGTCAACGGGGAAAGCAACTGCGTCCGGGTGCAGGTCCTGACGCCGGTCGGGGTGCTGGACCGTGACAAGCAACTCGGTGTGGTCAAGGAGCTCACTGAGATCGTCGCGGCAGCCGCCAGCGATCACGAGCTCGTTGAGCGAACCTGGGTCCAGCTGACGGAGTCGCCGGACGGGGGATGGGGCGTTGCGGGGCACGCCAACACTGGGGCTGACCTAGCCGCAGCGACCCGAGCGGAATTGGCGGCTGCCGCCCAGCAGCAAGGCGCCGGCTGAGTAACGCTCGGGCGATCGAGGGACGAATGGGCGAGAACGCGATCATCGGTTACGACGGCAAGCCGCGCTGTGCCTGCGCTGGAGCTGGTGATACCGCGTTCGGCCGCTACCTCGACGAGGTCTGGGGTATCCGCACCGACGACGAGTCGGCGTTGTTCGAGGCCCTAACCCTGGGTGTGTTCGAGGCTGGGCTCAGCTGGTCGATCGTGTTCGGCAAGCGGCACGCGTTCCGGGCTGCCTTCCACTGCTTCGGCATCGCGTAGGTCGCGGCGATGACGGAGCGAGACGTCGACCGCCCGCTGCAGGACTCCTCGATCATCCGCAACCGCGCCAAGATCCAAGCCGCCGTCGCCAACGCGCGCGCGATGAGGTCCGCGTCGCCGAGTCTTGCGGCGCTTATGGGTGCTCGCGTAGGACCTCGCCAAGCAGCCGGAGTCACACGGATGCCGTTTCGTCGGGCGCAGGAGCGTGTACGCGTTCATGCAGAACGTCGGTGTGGTGAACGACCACCTTCATGGCTGCTTCCGAGCCAGCGACTACACCCAAACTGAAGGAGTCATTGATGTCAGGTAGCGCGGTCACTCAGATGACCACACGCCAACGCGAGGCCGACGGCCTCATGATCAGGTGCGCCGACAGTGAACGGGGTGGGGATGAGACCGTCGTGCTGCTCAACCCCTGGCCGGAGAGTCTCTTTGCGTGGGAGACGATCTGGTCGCGCCTGGCCCAGGCCGCACGGTTGGTGGCCATCGATCTGCCCGGCTTTGGCCAATCCGAGGGCCGGGCTGAGCTGTTGTCCCCGCGGGCTATGGGTGGTTTCCTGCTGCGCCTTATCGACGAGTGGGGACTGGGCCACCCCCACGTGGTAGGGCCGGATGTCGGGACTGGTGCCGTGCTTTTCGCGGCATCCGAGGACGTTGACCGGTTCCCCAGCGCCGTCGTGGGCAGCGGCGGCGCGTCGTTCCCGCTTGAAGTCACGGGCGCTCTCAAGGAGATCGTCGAGGCGCCGGACCTGAGCGGGTTCGGAACCGTCGATGGGCGCGACATTGTCGCCGGAGCCCTTGAGGGCATCGAGCGACACACGCTCCCCGAGGCCGTTCGAGAGGACTACCTGACGTCCTACGCGGGTGAGCGCTTCTTAGAGTCAGCGGCCTACGTACGCAGCTATCCGTCCGACCTGCCCATCCTCGCGGAACGACTGGGCGACATCAGGACCCCGGTTCAGATCATCGCCGGCCGCCACGACGCGCTCGTGCCGCCGTCAAACGCCGAGTTCCTGCACGCGCGTCTGGCCAACAGCAAGCTCGACATCCTCGAGACCGGCCATTTCACGTGGGAGGACGGCGCCGATGACTATCTGCAGCTGACGAGATCCTGGATCGCGGCGCACAGCAGACCTAGGTCAAGCGGGTGAGCGTCCAAGGCGACACCAACGGTGAGCCCAGCAAGTCGACCGGGTCCGAAACGCAAATGATCGTCCTGCCGGGCGGGGGCTACTCCGCGCACGAGCCACATGAGGCCGAGCCGATCGCCAAATGGCTGGAAGGGCTGGGCCTACTCGCCAGCGTGTTCCGGTACCCCTTGCATGCTCGGCACCCCGTGCCGCTTGAGGGACTGCGGGGCGAAATTCGCCGGCGCCGCGAGGACGGCGCGGATCGCGTCGGCATCATCGGCTTCTCCGCGGGTGGCCATCTCGCAGGGCTAGCCGCCCTGGCGCCAAGCACCGATGAGAGCGAGTCGGTCGACTTCGTCGTCATGGCCTACGCGATCACATCCATGGAGACCGAGACCTACCGGCCGTCGCGAATCATCCTGCTGGGCGAGGACGCGCCGCCGCAGCTGCGCCGCGAGACGTCTCTGGACGCGCTCGTCACACCGTCCGCGCCGCCATTCTTCATCTGGCACACCGCCGAGGACATCTACGTCCCTGCGGAGCACACCTACCGCCTTGCCCGCGCGCTCGCGGCCAATGAAGTTGCACATACCGTGCACGTGTTCGCGCATGGGCCGCACAGCCTCGGGCTCGCTCGCGGCGCCGGGGATGTGGAGATGTGGACGACATTGGCGGCGTCTTGGATCGCCGAGCGGGCCGACGGGTCGCGGCCGATTCGGAGCGCATCTGAGCTCAACCCTCTCGAGGCCCGCGGTGAGATTCACGTGAGCATCGACAAATCCGATTGACGAGGAGCACCCTCATGACCACCACGTCACATACCACGGCCGGGTACATGGCATCTCCCAACAGAGTTCTAAGCGCCGCGAACGGGGTCGACTATGCGTACCGCGACGTCGGGGACGGTACGCCGCCGCTGGTGCTGCTACAGCACTTCCGCGGAAATCTCGACAACTGGGATCCCGCGCTGATCGACGCGCTGGCGAGCAATCGGCGGGTCATAACG
>JBKQJQ010000462.1:0-3816 GCA_052147875.1 Solirubrobacteraceae bacterium
CAGACGCTGTGGAACTGGACCGGGCTCAACCCAGAGCACTTCCACTCGGCGCCGTGGAACGTGACGTTCAACACCACCTCGTCGTTCATGACGAACACGAACTGGCAGTACTACGGCGGCGAGACGACGATGAGCTACTTCAGCCAGATGGCCGGGCTGACCGTTCAGAACTTCATCTCGGCCGGGGTCGGCATCGTCGTCGCGGTCGCGCTGATCCGGGGCATCATCGGCCGCAGCGGCAAGAGCATCGGCAACTTCTGGCAGGACATCGTGCGGACGATCCTGTACGTCGAGCTGCCGCTGGCGATCATCATCGCCCTGATCCTCGTCTCCCAAGGCGTCATTCAGACGTTCGGGTCGTATCTGACGGTTCACACGATCACCGGTCTGCATCAGTCGATCGCGGTCGGGCCGGTCGCCTCCCAGGAGGCGATCAAGGAGCTGGGCACCAACGGCGGCGGCTTCTTCAATACCAACTCGGCGCACCCGTTCGAGAACCCGACCGGGTTCACCAACCTCGTCGAGATGCTGGCCGTGCTGATCATCCCCGCGGCGCTCGTGTTCATGTACGGGCGGATGACCGGCAACCGCCGCCAGGGCTACGCGATCTACGCGACGATGATGGTCATGTTCCTCGGCGCGGTGTGCGTCGCCTACATCGCCGAGGCGCATGGGAGCCCCGCCCAGCACGCGGCGGGGCTGCATACGGGAGTCATCCACGGCTCCACCGGCGGCAACATGGAGGGCAAGGAGCAGCGCTTCGGGATCGCCGGCTCGGCCTTGTTCGACGTCATCACGACGGTCACCTCGTGCGGCGCGGTCAACAGCGCGATCGAGTCCTTCACCGGGATCGGCGGCGCCGTTCCGTTCGCCAACCTGAGCGCCAGCGAGGTGATCTTCGGCGGCGTCGGCACGGGCCTCTATTCGATCCTCCTGTATGTCATTTTGGCCGTCTTCATCGGCGGTCTGATGGTCGGGCGCACCCCTGAGTACCTCGGCAAGAAGATCGAGGCGAGAGAGATCAAGCTCGTCACGCTGGGGATCCTGATCACGCCGCTGGCGGCGCTGTTCTGCACCGCGATGGCGACCGCCAGTGCGGCCGGCCGCGCCTCGATCTCCGCCGCCGCCGCCGGCCAGCCACAGGGCTTCTCCGAGACCTTCTACGCGTATCTGAGCCAGGCGAACAACAACGGCTCGGCGTTCGCCGGCTACACCGGCTTCATCCAGCCCAACGCGGGCAACCTGGGGTCGCACGGGATCACGTTCGCGAACCTGCTCGGCGGCTTCGACATGCTGTTCGCCCGCTACGCGCCGATCCTGTTCGCGCTGGCGGTCGCGGGCTCGCTGGCCGGCAAGCGCGTCAGCCCCGCCGGCCTGGGCACGATGCGGACCGACAACCCGACGTTCGTCGTGCTGCTGATCGGCGTGATCGTGCTCGTCGGCGCGCTCACGTTCTTCCCCGCCCTGCTGCTCGGACCAATCGTCCAGGGCCTGACCGGACACCTCTATTGATGAAGAAAGACATCATCACCTCTGCGCTCGGGATCGTCGTCCTCACGCTGTTGTGCGGGATCCTGTACCCGCTGTTCATCACCGGCGTCTCGCAGGTCGCGTTCCCGGGCAACGCCAACGGCCAGAAGCTCTACGTCAACGGCAAGCTCGTGGGCTCAAAGATCATCGGCCAGCAGTTCGCCGACCAGGTGATCAGCAAGAAGACCGGCAAGCCCGAGGTCGACAAGAGCGGCAACCCGGTCACGGTTCCCGATCCGCGCTACTTCCAGAGCCGCCCGTCGGCGACCGTTCCGCCCTACAACGCGGCCGCGACGACGTTCTCAAACCTCGGTCCGAACAGCATCGCGACCGAGCAGGAGATCACGTCCAACATCCAGGCCTACCTGGCGCTCGAGAAGCCCTATGACCCGGGACTGACCGTGGCGAAGGTCCCGGTCGACGCCGCCGACAGCTCGGCGTCCGGGGTCGACCCCGACATCTCGCCCGCCAACGCGGATATCCAGGCGCACCGGATCGCCGCTGTCAGGCACTTGTCGCTCAGTCGGGTCATGTCGCTTATCTCGCAGCACACGCACGGGCGCGGGCTCGGATTCTCCGGTGAACCCGGCGTCAACGTGCTGCAGCTCAACCTAGCCCTCGACCGTGGGCACCGCGCGCGAAGCGCGAGGTCGGGAGGCCACTGATGTCCGTGAACACTTCCGCCCAGCCGTCGGAGCCCCAGGTGCCCGCCACCCCCCAAGAGCGCCGCGCGATCTCGCTGTTCCGCAAGGACATCGTCGGCCGGGCGCTGCTCGACAGCCTGATCAAGCTCGACCCGCGCGTACAAGTCCGCAACCCGGTCATGTTCGTGGTCGAGATCGGTGCGGCGATCACGACCGTCACCTGGCTGATCCAGGTGTTCGGCGGCGGCCCGCTCGGCGGCGGCCACGAGCCGGCCTGGTACACGGCGACGATCTCGTTCTGGCTATGGCTGACCGTCGTGTTCGCAAACATGGCGGAGGCGTTCGCCGAAGGACGTGGGCGCGCCCAGGCCGACACGCTGCGCTCGATGCGCAAGGAGACCGTCGCCAGGATGCGCGACGGCACGACCGTGCAGGCGTCGGAGCTCGGCAAGGGCGACGTCGTCGTCGTCGAGGCGGGCGAGCTGATCCCAGGCGACGGGACCGTGATCGAGGGGATCGCGTCGGTCGACGAGTCGGCGATCACCGGCGAGTCCGCCCCGGTGATCCGAGAGTCCGGCGGCGACCGCAGCGCGGTCACCGGCGGCACCCGCGTTCTGTCTGACCAGATCACCGTCGAGATCACTCAGGAGCCCGGTCACTCGTTCCTGGACCGGATGATCACGCTGGTCGAGGGCGCCGAGCGGCGCAAGACGCCGAATGAGATCGCGCTCAACATCCTGCTCGCCGGACTGACGCTGATCTTCATGATCGTCGTCGCGACCCTGCGCCCGTTCGGACTGTTCGCGCACACCCCGATCTCGGAGACGACGCTGATCTCGCTGCTCGTAGCGCTGATCCCGACGACGATCGGCGCGCTGCTGTCGGCGATCGGGATCGCCGGCATCGACCGCCTCGTGCGACGCAACGTGCTCGCGCTGTCCGGCCGCGCGGTCGAAGCGTCGGGCGATGTCGACGTGCTGCTGCTCGACAAGACCGGCACGATCACGATCGGCAACCGGCTCGCGAGCGAATTCATCCCGATGCCGGGCGTTTCCGAGGCCGAGCTTGCCGAGGTCGCACAATTGTCCTCGCTCGCCGACGAAACTCCCGAGGGCCGCTCGATCGTCGTGCTCGCCAAGCAGTACGGCATCCGCGAGCACGACATGGCGTCGCTGCACGCCACCTTCGTGCCGTTCACCGCCCAGACCCGGATGAGCGGCGTCGACCTCGACGGCCGCATGCTACGCAAGGGGGCCGGCGACGCGGTGATCGCGTTCGTGCAGGCGGAGGGCGGCAAGCCCCCGGCGGAGCTTCAGCCGGTGCTCGACCGGATCGGACGCGAGGGTGGTACCCCGCTGGCGGTCGCGCGCGACTCGCAGGTCATGGGTGTCATCTACCTCAAGGACACGATCAAGGAGGGCATGCGCGAGCGGTTCGACCACCTCCGCGCGATGGGCATCCGCACGGTCATGATCACCGGCGACAACCGGCTCACCGCCGCCAAGATCGCCGAGGAGTCAGGCGTCGACGACTTCCTCGCCGAGGCCACCCCCGAGAAGAAGCTCGAGCTGATCAAGGAGCAGCAGGCGAGCGGGCGGATGGTCGCGATGACCGGTGACGGCACCAACGACGCGCCCGCGCT
>JBKQJQ010000463.1:0-4726 GCA_052147875.1 Solirubrobacteraceae bacterium
CCGGCGGACGCGATCAACCTGCGCACGTTGCCGGGACCTACGAGCTTGAATGACATGTCGGTGGCGGTGTTGTCGCTGTGCATGATCATCGCCTCGAGCGCGGTCCGCTCGGAGACCATGCCGATCAGATTCGGCGGGTTGAACGTCGCGCTGTCGGATGACCAGACGCTCGCATCGAGCGCGAGCTGTCGATCGGAGATTCTCTGAACGACATCTGGCGTGTCGGCCTGCCTGAGTGCCTCGCAAAGAACGAACGTCTTGATCGCGCTACCGACGAACAGCCGCTCCGACGATCGGGATTCGATCAGTAACCCCCGCCCGCCACGGACCGCGGGCGCAAGGATCTTGACGGCGACCCTTCCGGGCAGCTGCGAAAACAGGCTCAGGATCGTCGTCGGTGCCAACGCTTGTTTTGCTGCTGCTAGCTCCGGGATCGCCAGCGGCACCGCGGCGGCCGTTGCTCCGGTCAAAAACGTCCGTCGTGAGAGCTCCATCGCGTCTCCCCTTCCTTTGGTGGCAGGGCTGATCAGCCCAGCCGGATACGCGCTCCTACTTGGTGGTGTTCAGCCACGGCTCGCTGGGGATAATGATTTTCGACAGGTGCACGAACAGGCTCAGCGCGGCGTCCGCGCCTTTGGTGCTGTTGGTCAGCACCAGCACGATCGTTGTGTCGTGGGTGGGGCTTCGCATCATCACTGAGATGTAGCCGGGGAACTCGCCGTCGTGGCCGATGAAGTCGTTGAGGCGGAACACACCGAGTCCGTACCCGACATAGCTCGGCGCGCCGGGGATCTGGACGGTCTTTAGGCGTGCTTGTTGGGTTGCGTGGTTGAGCAGGGTCCCGTCGCCGATCGCTACGGCCAATCGCCGGACGTCGGACAGGTTGCTCGTGATCGCGCCGGCGGCACCAGCGATCGTCGGGCTGGTCGCGGTGATGTCGGTCAGGCGGCTGCTCGGGGGGATCGTGATGTACCCGTGCGTGTAGGGCCGTGGGAGTGCGGGTGTGAGCGCCAGGCGGGTGTGGCGCAGCCCCAGCGGTCTGAAGATCTGGCGGTTCAGCACGGTAGCCAGGGGCTCGTGGGTGACGTGTGTGACTACCTCGCCGAGCAGCACATAGCCGGTGTTCGAGTAGGCCCAGCCGCTTCCCGGGGGGCGGAACACCGGGGGTAGGGCTAACCCGAGCTTGAGGAGCTGAGCGGGTGTGTAGACGCGCAGCGGGTCGGCGAGCACCTGCGCGTTGAACGCCGGGGTGTAATAGTCGGCAAGGCCACTGGTGTGCTGCAGCAGCTCACGGATCGTGATCCGGCCTCCGTCGGGAACACCGGGCACGTAACGGCTGATCGGGTCGTCTAGCCCGATCCGGTGCTGATCGACCAGCTGCAGCACCGCGGTCGCGACGACGGCCTTGGTGTTGCTAGCAATCCGAAACTGATCGCCGAGTCGTATCGGCGCGCCTGTCGCGAGGTCCGAAACCCCAAGCGCGGCTGTCCAGCTGCGCTTCCCCTGCCACACGCCGACGATCGCGCCTGGCGCGTTGGTGGCGCGCATCGATGCGGCGACGGCCGTGGCGAGTCTCGCCCGCACCGTGGGGCTGAACTCACGCGAAGCGCCAGCGTCGATCTGCGTCGAAGCGGCGTCGAGATCTGAAGCGCTTCGCTCGTGGTTGACAGACGCTGTGGCCGGGCTTGGACCGGAAGCGTTCATCCACACCGCGACCATGCAACCACCGAGAGCCAGGAACGCCGCGACGCGTCGGCACACGGCCCGCTGGTGATTGGCTTGCGATCGCAGATTCGCTCCCGAAGCGCATTGATGCGGGCGGGCGGACTGCGGATCTCGTTTGCGGTAGAACACGGCGTCTCCCGGGAGGGCTCGATTCCTGCTAATATAGGAAACGGTATCGTATCGTATCGTAAAACAATTTGCAAGGACTACACACGATCTGACCCACGGCCCCAAGCGCCCACCGGAGGAAACCAAAACTGCACCGGCAGACCCCGACACCGAACCGACGTCAATCGCCACCCGGCAACCGCAACCCGGCCGCCGCAGCGCCCGAAGGCTCAGCTCGCACGAGAACGAGCTCGAGGAACCTCGGCGCGGCCGAGCCGACCAGCCTCCCGGTCACCAAGCGCGGTCGACCACGCAGCGACGCTACAGAGCAAGCGATCCTCACCGCCGCGCTCGACCTGCTCGCCGAAACAGGCAGCATCGACGCCGTCTCGATCGAAGGCATCGCCGCCAGAGCCAAATCCGGCAAGACCACCATCTACCGACGCTGGAAAGACAAACACGAGCTGATCATCGCCGCGCTCGCGACCACACGGCCCCCACCGCCCACACTCACCGGCACCTCAATCCGCGACGACCTCATCCTGCTCCTCACGACCACCGGCGGCGGCGACCTCCGGCATGCCCGGTCAGTACTTGCCGTCGCGATGGCGGGCGAACGCGCCCCCCAAATAGTCGAACAGTTCATAAAAGACGTCGCGGAACCTCGCCGCCAAGCAATTCGAGACGTCCTCCACCGCGGCATCCAGACCGGCGAGCTACGCCCCGACCTCGACATCGACCTCACCACCCAACTCCTCACCACGCCGATCCTCTACCAAACCCAAGTCCGCGGCCAACCTACCCCCCCAAACCTCCCCACAGACATCGTCGACCTCCTAATCGAAGGCATACGACCCCAACCGCTCCTCAAACACTGACCCGAGAGAGGGTGTCCGACTTTCTGTGTGGGCGGGGTTGATGGTTAGTCGGGTAGTCGGTCTCCGAACTGGATCTTGAACGCCAGCAGCGCTTTGGTCCACCCGCGGGTATGGGTCCACTGTGGGACGGCGTTTTGGATCGCGAGGTAGACCAGCTTGCGGGCGGCGTCCTCTGAGGGGAAGCTGCCTTTGGTCTTGATCGCCTTGCGCAGTTGGCGGTTCAGGGCTTCTATGGCGTTCGTATCCGGTATGAAAGGCGGCAGATGCCACCGCGTCCCCGCGACTGGGCCGTTGCAGCTGTTGAGCGCTTCGGGCTCGGTGAGTACGGTGCGACCGTCCGGGATGCGGGGCATCCGGGAGCAAACGCAGGTTGGGTAGGCCGTTCTTATACGTTGCGCCTTGAGCGCGAGTTTGTAGGTGGCCGCCCCTGCGACTAGCCCGGATGCGCTTTGAGCGCGAATCCGTAGGTGTCGTTTGCCCGCCTGGCTCCCACATCATCGACCCAAATCTTTGGGAGGTTCGTGATGGGACGCAGGTGTATCGGACTGGATGTGCATCGCGAGTTCGGGCAGATCGCGGTGTGGGAGGACGGGAAGGTCAGGCAGGCCGGTCAGATCGCGCTGACCGCGGAAGCGCTGGGGGTATTCGCCGACAGTCTGGGCCCCGAGGATGAGGTCGCGGTCGAGGCGACGTGCAACACGCACGCGATCGTGAGGCTGATCGAGCCGCGGGTGAAGCGCGTGGTGGTGTCAAACCCGATGAAGACGCGGGCGATCGCTGAGGCCAAGGTCAAGACCGACAAGGTCGACGCCCAGGTGCTCTGCCAGCTTCTGGCGGCGGACTATCTGCCGTCGGTGTGGGTGGCTGACGAGACCACGCACGCGCTGCGCCGCCAGGTCGCTCGCCGGTCGACCATCGTGCGTCAACGCACCCGGCTCAAGAACCAGGTGCAGGCGATCCTGCATCGCAACCTGATCCCACGCTGCCCGGCGTCAGACCTATTCGGGGTCAAGGGCCGCTGCTGGCTCTCAGACCAGCACCTGCCGCCCGATGAGGAGCTGGCGGTCGAGGCGCTGTTGCGCCAGCTTGACTTCCACGGCCAGGAGCTGCGGATCATCGACGCCTCACTGGGACGGGCGGCGCTGGAGTCAGACGAGGTCCGGCGGCTGATGACGATCCCGGGCGTCGACGCCACCGTGGCGCTGTCGCTCGTGGCGGCTGTGGGAGACTTTCGCCGCTTCCGTAGACCCGAGCAGCTGGTCTCCTATCTGGGACTGAACCCCCGCGTGCGCCAGTCGGGCAATCAGCCCGCCAGCCACGGGAAGATCACCAAACAAGGACGCGCGCACGCCCGCGGGATGCTGGTCGAAGCCGCGTTCTGCGCGGCCAAGATCCCCGGTCCGCTGCGCGCCTTCTTCATGCGCGTCCGCGCGCGACGCGGCACACAGATCGCGATCGTCGCGACCGCCCGCAAGCTGGCGTGCCTGTGCTGGACGATGATCGAACACGGCGAGGACTACGCCTTCGCGCGTCCCACACTGACCGACAAGAAGCTGCGAGCGCTCGAGCTGCGCGCCGGAATGCCCACTGAGCGCGGCAAGAAAGGGGCTGCCGCGGCGTACTCGCTCAAAGATGTCCGCCGGCGAGAGCTCGACCTCGCCCAGCAAGCCGAGAACGCCTATCGCCAGCAGGTCGCCGACTGGCAAGCCAACGCCCCAGCGAGAAAGCCGGGCGTGGCCGCCGCCAATGGGACGCGACTGAAAAGGCCCTCTTTGGGGCAAGCTGCGCGGCAGGCATCAGTCCCAGAACCTGCGCTTCGCTCGGGGGTCGACCACGCCCACGCGCAAGCGTAACGCCCACCGACACCCGGCCGCAAAACGTTCTGACGCGACGATGCTCTCGCGCGCCCAAAACCAGGTCGTCGAGCCCGCCGGCCGTGAAACCAACGCCACAGGAGGCGATCTCCGGCCCGGCGATGACACGCCGCGACCGATCCATCGCCCGAAAACGGCCCT
>JBKQJQ010000464.1:0-4870 GCA_052147875.1 Solirubrobacteraceae bacterium
CAATTTCGTGCCGGCGGCGCAGCTCTGCTCCGGGAAATACGCGTCCGACTGCAAGGCCGCGGGGATCTCGGGCTGACCCTAAGAATCCTGTCGAAGCGATAGTGTGTATGGGCCTCTCCGGCGCACCGGAGGGGCCCGACGCACATTGGGAGGACGATGAGCACTTCGGACAGCCCCGCGACCGAGCCGGTCTCAGCCACGAGCAGCTCGAACGGCGCGCCGCTGCTGGAACTTCGGGGGGTCACAAAGCGGTTCGGCCCGGTGCAGGCACTGACGCGGATCAACATCGAGATCCCGCCAGGCCAGGTGACGGCGCTGGCGGGCGACAACGGCGCCGGCAAGTCGGTCACGATCAAGACGATCGCCGGCCTGTGGCCGGCCGACGAGGGCGAGATCGTGTGGGAGGGAAAGCCGGTTCATTTCCACGGGCCGCGCGATGCCGAGGCCGTTGGAATCACCACGATCTATCAGGACCTGGCGCTTGCCGACAACCTCGACATCGTCCAGAACATGTTCCTCGGTCACGAGCCGCTCGAGCGCGGGCTGCTCGATGAGGGGAAGATGGAGACGACTGCCAAGCAGACGCTGGAGGAGCTCTCGGTCAAGACGATCAGGTCGATCCGCCAGCCGGTGGCGTCGCTGTCAGGCGGGCAGCGGCAGTCAGTCGCAGTGGCCAAGGCGGTGATGTCAAAGGCGAAGCTCGTGATCATGGACGAGCCCACGGCGGCCCTGGGCGTCTCGCAGACGAGGACGGTATTGACCCTCATCAAGCGGCTCGCGTCCCAGGGCGTCGCCGTTCTGGTCGTCTCCCACAACTTGAACGATGTGTTCGCGGTCGCGGACCGTGTCGTGATCCTGTATCTGGGAAATATGGTCGCGCAAGGTCCAGTCTCGGAATTCGACCCCAGCACGGTCGTCGACTACATGACCACCGGGCGCTCGTCGCGCGCAGTCGACACCGCGGCGGTCCCCCGCTCGGCCGGACAGGAGGGCGTGTGATGCCTGACGAGTTCTCGAGCCCCAGTGTGCCGTCCGAGATCGAGGAGCCGCCACTCTCGACCGAGCTGAACGAGGACGAGGCCACTCCTGAGACCCCAGCGGACCTCGTAACGGCCGCGCCTGAGGTACTCGCCGACTCGCTCGGCGACTACCTGCGCGCGCAGTGGCGACGCATCAAGAGCGGCGAGAGCGGCGCGCTTCCGGTCGTCGCTGGCCTGATCATCATCATCGTCTTCTTCCAGATCGAGCGGTCCCGGTTCGGTTCCGCGCTCAACCTGGTCAATCTGTTCCAGCAGGCGTCGATCTACATCCTGCTCGGCGCCGCCCAGATCTTCGCTCTGATCCTTTCTGAAATCGATCTCTCGGTCGGGTTCGTGCTCGCCGTCGGCGGGATGGTGATCGCCGAGTTGATCGCTCCCCCGGTCAACTTCCCGTGGTGGCTCGGGATCATCTGCGGCATCGGAGTGACCGCGGGAATCGGCTACGTCCAGGGAAGCCTGATCACGAGGCTCCACATCCCATCGTTCGTGGTCACGCTCGCTGGCCTGCTCTTCTTCGAGGGGATCCTGATCGAGCTCGCCAACATCGACAAGCAGGCGGTCGGCGGCGTGATCTCGGTCTCGACCTCGAGCCCCGTCTTCAAGCTGGTCAACTCCAACCTCAGCGTTGCCGCGAGCTGGATCGGCCTGGTGGTGGTGATCGCGATATACGCGGCGGTATCGATACGCCGCGCGGCGCACCGCCGAGCAAAAGGGCTGAGTGCGCCGCCGCTCAGCATCACGTTGTTCCAGATCGGCGCTGCCGCGGTCGGCGGAATCCTCCTCGTCTACGTGTGCAGCGAGAACCGCGGTCTGCTGACCCCGCTGAAGGGCGTGCCGTACGTGGTTCCGTTCGTCGGGATCGTGCTGCTTCTGTACTCCATCTTCCTGGCTCGAACGCGGCTCGGGCGGTACATGTACGCCATCGGCGGAAATCCCGAGGCCGCCCGTCGCGTCGGCATCAACGTGCAGCGCGTGCGCAGACTCGCGTTCGTGTTCAGCGCTATGACCGCAGGGCTCGCCGGACTCGTCTACGCGTCTACCCTGGGGTCAGTCTCGACGGGCGTCGACGGGGGGACCTATACGCTGTACGCAGTGGCGGCGGCCGTGATCGGCGGGGCCAGCCTGTTCGGCGGCCGCGGCAAGCCGCTCCACGCGCTGCTGGGCGGGCTCGTGATCGGAGTTGTGTACAACGGCCTCGCGTTGATGGGCATCAGCGCGGCCGGCCAGTTCATCGCGACGGCGATCGTGCTTCTGGTGGCGGCGGCGATCGACTCGCTCGTCCGCCGGCGGGGAGCCACCGGAACCTTGTAGCTCCATCTTGCCGCGGGCCTGGTGGGCCGGTGGGATCGGCCTGGGTAGCCTGAGAACGATGACCCTGGTCGCCGCGGTACTTTGAAACGGTTCGGGCCCGCGTTCGAGGAGCGCGATTTCCGACTCTGGTGGCTGGCCCTGCTCGGGATGGGCATCAGCCTCCAGATGATCGAGCTGGTGATCGGCTGGGAGGTCTACGCCCTCCATCGCAGCGCACTGGATCTGGGTTGGATCGGGCTGGCCGAGTTCGTGCCGCTGTTCGTGCTCGCGCTACCGGCCGGACAGTTGGCCGATCGCGTGCCCCGCCGGCTGATCTTCGCCGGCGCGCTGCTGTTCGCAGCATGCATCAGCGTCGGCCTGGCGCTCGTCAGCGGCTCGGGAACGACCCAGGTATGGCCGTACCTGGCGCTCGCCGTCGGCGCCGGCATCGCGATGGCGCTCGGCTGGCCGGCCGCGCGGGCGATGCCGCCGACGCTCGTCGGCGTCGACCTGCTCCAGAATGCGATGACGCTGCGCTCAATCGCCAGTCAGGCCGGCATGGTGATCGGTCCTGCGCTCGGCGGGCTGCTGTACGGCGTTTCACCGTCGCTCGTGTACCTGCTCGCAGCCGGCTCGTGCGTGGTCTCGTGCGCTGTTGTGATGGCGATGCATCCGGGTGCGGCGGCCGATGTCGACGAGGGCGGCGGTGTGCAGCCGGCAACCATCGAGAGCGTGCTCGAGGGCCTGCGCTTCGTGCGGCGGACGCAGGTCCTGCTCGGGGCGATCCTGCTCGATCTGCTCGCGGTGCTGTTCGGCGGAGCGGTGGCGCTATTGCCGGTGTTCGCGCGCTCGATCCTGCACGTTGGGGCCACGGGCCTCGGAGTCCTGCGCGCCGCGCCGGCGATCGGGGCGTTGCTGGCGGCGGCCTGGCTCACCCGGCACCCGTTACGGCGACACGCCGGGCGGACGCTGCTGATCGTGGTCGGGCTGTACGGCGCGAGCATCATCGTGTTCGGCCTCTCGCGCGTGTTCGTGATCTCGCTGCTCGCGCTCGGAGTCAGCGGCTTCGTCGACCTCTACAGCATGAACATCCGCTCGACCACGGTCGCGCTCGCCTCGCCCGACCGGCTGCGCGGGCGCGTCAACGCGGTCGAGATGGTGTTCATCGGCGCCTCGAACCAGCTCGGCGCGTTCGAGTCGGGGCTCGCCGCTTACCTGGTCGGGACGATCCCGGCGGTCGTCGGCGGCGGCGTGATGACGATCCTGCTCGCGGTCACCTGGGGCCGCCTGTTCCCCGCGCTCGCGGACGTCGATCGCCTGGAGGACGTCCGGCCCCCCGATCTGGTACCGGAAGAGCTCGAGCTCGTCGCGTAGTGTGCCGCGTCGATGAACGAGGCCCGACGCCGGATCGCCGACGAGCTGTACGCCGTCAGCCACGCCCACGACCAGGCGCGTAGCGACCGGCTCGAACGGTTCCGGAACGTCGAGCCGGCTACCGCGGAGCTCCTCGGTGTACTGATCCGCGCCACCGGGGCGCGGCGGATCCTCGAACTCGGCACGTCCAACGGCTACTCGACGATCTGGCTCGCCGACGCCGCGCAGGCCACCGGCGGAGCCGTGGTGAGCGTCGACGTCGACGCTGTCCGCACCGAGCTCGCACGCGAAAACCTGGGCCGCGCCGAGCTGGAGGATCGGGTCGACCTCCGGACCGAGGACGCGGCAGCGACGCTCAAGCGGTCCGGCGACGGCGAGTGGGAGCTCGTGTTCCTCGACTCCGAGCGGCCGGCGTATCCCGGGTACCTCCGCGAGCTGGTGCGGACGCTCGCGCCGGGGGGACTACTTGCCGTCGACAATGTCGAGTCGCACGCGCATGAGCTCGTCGAGTTCACCGAGTTGATCGAGGCCGAGCCGGAGCTGACGCAGACGATCGTGCCGGTCGGTGCCGGGCTCAGGCTGGCCGCGCGCGATCGACTGCCTCGAGCTGATCCGTCTAGCCGCGGCGGTTGACCTGACGCTTCGTTAGCCATGGACGGTTCATTAGCGGCGGCGGCGGTCGCCGCGAGTCCGGCGGTTCCAGCGCCGCCGTTCGTCGGGCTTCACGCGGCGGCTTTCGGCGAGCGCACGACGGAAGAAGGTCGCGAGTTCGCGGTCGCCGATGCTCTCGGCATGCATGATGTAGGTCTCGAGCGGCGCGCCGTTGGTCATGCACTCTTCGGCGAACCAGATCAGGCCGGAGTGCTGCTCGCCCTCGTGTGGGTCCGCAAGGCCAAGGTGGGTGTCGGTCAACATCGGTCTCTCCCTCGACGACGACAGCTTTGGTTTACCCGGATACACCGAATTTCCAACGCCGCGATGCGGATTGCGGCTCCGATATTCACCGGTCGACAACACGGGTCGGGTAACGCTCTCCTAGGCTCGTGCCCGATGAGCCTCGGAGGCTGGCGAGCCGCCGAGGCGTACAAGGGGGCAAGCGCAACAGAGCGCGACACAGGTGGCTCGCGTGCCCGACCTCACACGCGCGCCGGGCGGCCCGGCTGGAC
>JBKQJQ010000465.1:0-7054 GCA_052147875.1 Solirubrobacteraceae bacterium
TTGGGCCGCCGACGAGGGCGATCCATGGCTCGCGGCGTTCCCGCTCGATGCCGAGCTCAAGGACGCTGCGCAGCTCGAGCTGGCGGTCGCGCCCGACATCGCCGTCGAGCTACCGCAGTCGAGGGGCGACGGCCGCATACGCGACGCAGTGCGCCGGGCGTCCGAAGCACGGGCCCCGCGCGTTCGCACAGACCCCGTCCAAGCCCGCCCGTCGGCCGTCGACCAGGCGTACGAGCTGGAGCGGCTAAGCAACCAGCTGGCGGCGGCCGAGCGCGCAACGGAGCGTGAGCACTCCAGGCGCGAAGAAGCCAGTCAGGCGCTCGAGGACGAGCGCTCGCAGGCGCGCAAACTGCGCTCAGAGCTCGGCCGCCTGCGGTCGGAGCTGGACATCGCCCAGGCGACCGGCGGCGAGCTCGCTGCCGCATCGTCGGAACTCGACAGGGTCCGGACCCAAGCGCGCGAATCCGATCGCCAGCTCCAGGCGACGATTCGGGCGCTCGACCAGCAGCGCGCCGAGTCCGAGCGCCTGCGGATGCGGCTCACGGCCGCCGAGGCGACGATCGACCGCCTCACGCGCTCCCACGAAACGTCGGAGCGGGCGGAGCGCTCCGAGCACGAGGCGGCCACGCGGCACACGCCCCCCACCGAGCCGTTGGAGGTCGATTCGAGGGTGCGCGAGTCGATCGGCTCGACGGTGCCCGTGGCCCACGCTCCGAGTTCGTACCCGCCGTTCGAGCAGGGACCGGTCGCCCGGCATGAGCCGGCCGCGCGACGCGGACACCCACGGACCGACTCGCACTACGCCCCCGTGCGGCCACCGAACCCGGCGCTGCGCTCGGGGCCCAGCTGGCCGCTGCGGGTGCTCACCCTGATCGTGATCCTCGGCGTGATCGCGGCGATCGTGCTGGTGGTCCACAGCACGATCGCTTGAGCCCACGTTACGCCGCGATCGCGGCGATCGCGAGCAACGCCGCCGTGTCCTCAGACGCCCCGCCGCTGCCGCCGCCGCGTGACGCAAGCTCGAGGTCGGCGATCTCGCAGATCGCCTCACGTAGCCGCTCCGAGCCGGCCCGCCGCGCGTCGGCGATCAACTTGTCGGCGGCGCGCGACGGCATCCGCAGCCGCCGCTTGATCTGCGCCGGGGGCTCGCCGGCGTCGAGCGCCGCCGAGATCTCATGCGCGGTGCGCAGGCGCTGCGAGATCCAGTAGAGAAGCCCAGAGACGCGCTCGCCGTGCTCGCGCAGGGACAGGTAGGCGCGAACGGCAGCTTGGCGATCGCCGGCAACCAGCGCATCGGCGACCGCCCACGCCTTGCGCTCGGCCGATGACGCGCTCAGCTCCATGATCTGGGCGGCGTCGAGGATCGTCACCGCTTCTGGCTCCTCGATCCCTAGCGCCAGCTTCTCGAGCTCGCGTTGCAGCCGTTGCTGGCGGTCGCCGACGTGCCGGATCAGCGCCCGCGCGGCCTCCGGATCGAGCACGATCCCCAGCTCGTGCGCACGGGCCACGACCCACTTGGGAAGTTCCCAGGGCTTGACGCTGTTCTCGGCGCGGATGTCGCCAGCCGCCTTCGCCACGATCGCGTGCAGCCGCTCCGGAGCGCGGGTGCGGCTGTCCTCCCGGGCGAAGAACGCGACCGTCGTCTCGGGCGCGAGCGCTTCGACGGAGGCCTGCAGTGAGTCGAGGTCCTTGTCGCGCCACCGTTCGACCCCGTCGACGATGATGAACCGCCGCCCGAGCGCGAGCGTCATCGCGTCCAGCGCCGCTGCGATCGTATCCGGGGTTGCGTCGTCGCCCTCGAACAGCTCGATCCCCTGCGCACCGCTGGTGGACTCCGCCAGCTCCCGCAGCCGCGCGCGCCGTTCAGCGATTCGGCCGTGATCATCGCCATGGACCAGGTATGCGGCCTTGAAGGTGGGCATCTGGTTGATCGAGTCTAGGCCTCGCGGACGACGCTTTTGAGCGCGCGCGTGACCGCATCCTCGGGGGTGGCGGTCTGCTCGATCCCGTCGATCGCCCAGCTGCCAAGTCCGATCACCGGCACGTCAGTCGCCAGCGCGAGCGCAACCTCCGACAGGGTCCCGTAGGCGCCCCCGACCGCGATCAGAACGTCGGCGGCGCGCACGATCAGTCCGTTTCTGAGCTCGCCGAGGCCGGTTGGAAGCGCGATCGTCACCCATTCGTTCGCCTCCCCGCGGCTTGTTCCCGGCAGCAGGCCGATCACTGTCCCGCCCGCGTCGTGCGCACCACGCGAGGCCGCGGCCATCACGCCGCCGCGACCGCCGGTGATCACGATCGCGCCGGCGCGGGCCAACAGCGTGCCGACCTGCTCGGCGGTCGCCTCGAGCTCTGGGGCGGCCTGCGATGCGCCTACGACAGCGACGTAGCGCGCCGGCCGCGGCATCCGCTCAGCGGACGACGACGTTGACGAGCTTGTCGGGGACGACGATCACCTTCGCGACCTTGCTGCCGTCGAGGTGCGACTTCACGCCCCGCGCCTCCATGCAGAGCTCGATCAGCCGCTCGCGCGAGGCGCCGGTGTCGGCCGTGACCCGGTCGCGCACCTTGCCGTTGACCTGGCAGACGAGCTCGAAAGTCTCGGCCTGCAGCATCTCCGGATCGGCGTCGGGCCATGACTGTTCCCAGACCCGCAGGCCGGTCAGATGCTCGAACACCTCAGCCCCCAGGTGCGGGGCGAACGGGAATATCAGCGAGGCGGCGGTCGCGGTCGCGAAGCGCCTGGATTCGGGGTCGGCGCCGGTCTGGCGGTAGATCTCGTTGACGAGCTCCATCACGGCTGCGATCGCGGTGTTGAACGCGAACCGGGTGCCGCGCATATCGGCGGTCACCTTGTCGATCGCCCAGTTGGCCTTCCGGACGAGGATCAGGTCGGGGTCGCTCGGGTCGCTTTGTTGATCGCGTCCGTCGCTGCGGTCCGCCAGCTCGCCGCCTCCGTGGCCGCCGTTTGCCAGCTCCTCGCCCAGGCGCCAGAGCCGGTTCAGGAACCGGTACACGCCCTCGATCCCGGTGTCCGACCAGGCTGCGTCCTGATCGGCCGGACCGATGAACAGCACGTAGCAGCGGGCGGCGTCGGCACCGAAGCGCTCGATGATGTCGCTGGGCGCGATCACGTTGCCCTTCGAGCTCGACATCTTGTTGCCGTCGGGCCCGAGGATCATGCCCTGCGTGAACAGCGCCTGGAACGGCTCCTGGACGTCGAGCAGCCCCATGTCGGCGAGCGCCTTGATGAAGAAGCGCGAATACATCAGGTGCAAGATTGCGTGCTCGACACCGCCGATGTACTGGTCGACCGGCATCCATGAACCCAGCACCTTCCGATCCCACGGGGCCTCGTCGTTGCGAGCGTCGCAGTAGCGCAGGAAGTACCAGCTCGAGTCGACGAACGTATCCATCGTGTCGGTCTCGCGCCGTGCGTCGCCGCCGCAGGTGGGGCACTTGACGTTGACCCAATCCGCGGCGCCCGCGAGCGGCGAGTGACCGCGGGGCTGGTAGTCCTCGATCTCCGGCAGGAGGACCGGCAGGTCTTCGTCCCCGACCGGCACGAGTCCGCACTCGGGACAGTGGATCACCGGGATCGGGCAGCCCCAGTAGCGCTGGCGGGACAGGCCCCAGTCGCGCAGCTTGAAGTTGACAGACGCGTGCCCGGCGCCCTCGCGGTCGAGCCACGCGACGATCTGATCGCGACCGGCGACCGCGTCCATGCCGGAGAACTCGCCTGAGTTGATGAGCCGCTCGTTGTCGCTGTGGGCCGTGAACGCCTGATCTTGTGGGAGGTCGTCCTCGCCAGCGTCGGCGGGGATGACGACCGGTCGGATCGGCAGGTCAAATGCGGTCGCGAACTCGTAGTCGCGCTGGTCGTGCGCCGGCACGCCCATCACGGCACCGGTGCCGTACTCCATCAGCACGTAGTCGGCGACGAACATCGGAATCTGCTCGCCGTTGACCGGGTTGGTGACCGTGCGGCCGAGCGGGGTGCCGGTCTTCGGCTTGTCGACCGCGCCGCGGTCCTCGAGCCCGGCGGCGAGCGCGTGATTCACGTAATCGTGGGCCTGCTGCTCGTATTTTGTCCCGGCGACGAGCCTGAACACGTCGGGATGCTCGGGCGCCATCACGAAGAATGTCGCCCCGAACAGCGTGTCCGGACGGGTGGTGAACACCGCGTAGTCGATCCCAAGCTCCTCGCAGCGGAAAGTGACCTCCGCACCCTCGCTGCGCCCGATCCAGTTGCGCTGCATCGCCTTGACGTGCTCGGGCCAGTCGATCCTGTCGAGGTCGACGAGCAGGCGGTCGGCGTAGTCGGTAATCCGGAAGAACCACTGCTCAAGCTGGCGCACCTCGACCTCATTGCCACACCGCTCGCAACGGCCGTCGATCACCTGCTCGTTGGCGAGCACCGTCTGGTCGAACGGACACCACTTGACGGCTGCCTGCTTGCGGTACGCGAGGTCGCGCTCCAGCAGGCGCAAGAAGATCCACTGCGTCCACCGGTAGTAGGAAGGCTCGTGGGTGCCGAGCTCGCGGCTCCAGTCGATCGAGATCCCCCAGCGGTGAAACCAGTGCCGGTATGCCTCGATCGACGCGTTGGTCGCCTCGCGAGGATGGACGCCGGTCTTGATCGCGTTGTTCTCGGCGGGGAGCCCGAACGCGTCGTAGCCCATCGGATGCAGGACGCGATGACCGGTGCGACGATGAAAGTGAGCGATCGCATCGCCGAGCGCGTAGTTTTTCAGGTGCCCGATGTGCGGCTCGCCGCTCGGATAGGGCAGCATCTCGAGCACGTAGGACTTGTCGGCGTTGTTGGTCTCATCGGGCTCATTTGAGACCTCCCACGTGCCCTCGCGCGCCCACAGCTCCTGCCATTTGGGCTCGATCTGCTTGGGGTCGTAGCGGCGCTCTGACATGGGGGTCGCAGTGAGGTTACTTGCGCCACAACGGGAGCCGCCTCACGGCGCGATGATCGTTGCCGGCGCCAGCCGATGGTGTATGCCGGCGCCGGCTGACGATCGTCTCGCAGGCGACCCCGTTATGCGTCGGGCACGACGATGTTCTGGTTGAGGCTGAACAGGTTCTGAGGGTCCCAGCGCCGCTTGAGCTCGACCAGCCGTTCGTACTTCTCGGCTCCGAACGAAGCCCGTAGGCGATCGCCTTCGTCGGGCTCGATGAAGTTCGAGAACGCTGTGCCGAGCCCGAACTGGCGCAGCGCCGCGGCCAGTCCACGCGCCCACGCAGTGTTGCGTTCGTCCTCGGCCGGATCCATCCACATCGACAGACAGAAGTACAGCCAAGGCGCGTCGACGACGCTCAGCGCCATGTCAGTAGCTTTGGACCGGCTGGCCGCGCCGCCCATCGGACACAGGATCAGCTGGCCGAACGGCGCCGGCAGGCGCTCCGCCTGCTCGACCGCCGCGTCGATTGCCGCATCCGGCAGACCGGCGAGCCAGTCGACCTTGAAGTACTCGTGGATCCCGAATGGCATACCGGCGTCGAGCATGCTTTGCAAGGCGACGTAGGGCATCGGTGCGATCACGTCGACGGCCGGCGACTGAAACTCGCGCAACGGCTGGGCGGCCTCCAAGCCGTCCTCGACGGCGCCCACGTAGCAGTAGACGATCCCGATCACCGGTTGACCCTGCAGCTCTTCAGGGACGAACGGCGCCGGCGGCGCGGTGATGAACGCCGCTCCGCCCCCGACCTCATCGGTTGCCTGGGCCATGTAGTCGCGGTAGAAGCGGACCACATCGCCGGCCTTGGAGCGTGGCCACGCCAGCAGACCCGCGGTCAAGACCGGACCGACCGGGTGCAAACCGAACTCAAACTCGGTGACGACCCCGAAGTTGCCCCCGCCGCCGCGCAGCCCCCAGAACAGGTCTGAGTTTTGATCCGCGCTGGCGGTCACGACGTCGCCGCCAGCAGTTACCACCTGCGCCGAGATCAGGCTCTCACACGTGAAGCCGTACATCCTCTCCAGCCAGCCGCTGCCGCTTCCGAGCGCCAGTCCGCCGACGCCAGTGTCCGACACGCGACCCCCGGTCACCGCGAGGCCGTGCTCCTGCGTGGCGGCGTCGAGCTCGGCCCACACCGCCCCGCCCTGGACGCGCGCGGTCCGCGTGTCTGGATCAACCTGCACGGCGTTCATCGGCCGCAGGTCGATGACGATTCCGCCCTCGCATGTGCTGTACCCCGGCGTCGAGTGGGCGCCACAGCGGACCGCCAGCGGCAGCATGCGGTCGCGGGCGAACGTGACGGCTGCGACCACGTCGGCGGTCGACGAGCACCGCACGACCGCCGCGGGGCGCTTGTCGACCATCCCGTTCCAGATTTTGCGTGCTTCGTCGTAGGACGGATCCCCGGGCGCTATGACCTCGCAGGTGACGCTGTCGCGCAGTGGCTGCACGTCCTCGCCCAGGCTGGAAAGCTGACTCATTACGGCCCCTTTGGTTGCGGATCGCCGGTGCGTTGCACAATGTGCGCCTGTCGTTCGGCGCCTGACCCGGCGAGCGGATTACGCCACCTACTGTTCAGTGCTTACCTAACGCTGCTCTTAACACAGCCGCAATCTTTCTGCGAGGGATCAGCTGCCGAAAGTTCAGAGGGGGTTCCGTCCTACCCTCCTGCGAACATATGTTCGATGCTGACGTCGAACGACAAGGGTCTGATCGCCGAGCTCGAGATCGAGCTGGCCGCGCTCCGGCTCGGGATCCTGGTGGTCAAACCCCGCGAGCACGCGCGCTACGATCTTGCGCTCGACGTCGCTGGACGACTGTGGCGTGTGCAGTGCAAGTGGGGTCGGGTCAGTGACGACCGGAGCGTGCTGATCATCAAGACCGGCTCGATCCGGCTGACGCCCGCTGGATACCTCCGAACGACTTATAACGAGGCGGAAATTGACCTGTTCGGGGTCTATTCAGGGGAGCTTGACCGCAGCTTTCTTCTGCCGGCGTCAGTAGCCGTGGGCAAGCACCAGGTCCATCTTCGATTGACGCCGCCACTGAACAATGAGACGGCATGTATTACCCTTGCTCGCGACTTCGAG